>JASDWX010000125.1:0-38231 GCA_041890515.1 Alteromonadaceae bacterium | reverse complement strand
AGCCAGAGCCAGAGCCAGAGCCAGAGCCAGAGCCAGAGCCAGAGCCAGAGCCAGCAGCCAAAGTGGGTTTTTTCTCTAGATTAAAACAAGGACTTACTAAAACACGCGAAAATATTGGTGGTGGAATATATAGTTTATTCAGTGGTAAAAAAATTGATGACGAGTTATTTGAAGAGCTCGAAACTCATTTGTTACTGGCCGATGTTGGTATTGAGACAACAACTAAAATTATTAAATCGTTAACAGAAAGTGCTTCGCGAAAGCAGCTTAAAAATGCTGAAGCCTTATATGACTTATTAAAAGAAGAACTCAAAAAAATTATTGAACCCGCAAGCCAACCGTTAATGATTAATAATGATTCTGGCCCTTATGTTATTTTAATGGTTGGCGTAAACGGTGTAGGGAAGACCACAACTATCGGTAAGTTAGCTAAAAAATTCCAAGCTGAAGGTAAATCTGTCATGTTAGCCGCGGGTGACACATTTAGAGCTGCAGCTGTTGAACAACTTCAAGTATGGGGCGAACGGAATGACATTCCTGTTATTGCTCAACATACTGGTGCAGACAGTGCTTCTGTGATTTTTGATGCGATTAGTGCAGCTAAGGCGCGCGGCGTTGATGTACTTATTGCTGATACCGCAGGTCGATTACAGAATAAAAGCCACTTGATGGATGAACTAAAAAAAGTGGTGCGTGTCATGAAAAAAATTGATAATAATGCCCCCCATGAGGTTATGTTAACACTCGATGCGGGCACTGGGCAAAACGCATTAAGCCAAACAAAATTATTCGATGAAGCCGTTGGTTTAACAGGGTTAACTTTAACCAAGCTTGACGGAACGGCAAAAGGTGGCGTTGTTTTCGCTATTGCTGATAAAAATGCAATCCCCATTCGATATTTGGGTGTGGGTGAAGGTATAGATGATTTACGCCCGTTTAATGGCGATGACTTTATTGATGCATTGTTTACCCAAGAGACTTAAGGTTTTAGCGTGTAACTTTTTTTGATACCCGACTAAATTATGTAAAAAATAATAATAAACGTAAGAGTGTGGCTATTTATGATCCGTTTTAACAATGTCAGTAAAACCTACCCAGGAGGTTTTTTAGCACTTAAAAATGTCAGTTTTGAATTGGCATCAGGTGAAATGGCATTTTTAACCGGACATTCAGGCGCAGGAAAAAGCACCCTCTTAAAGCTCATGAGCTTAATGGAAAAACCGACTAGCGGAAAAATTCAAATTAATGGTAGTGAAATATCGAATATCAAATATAAAGATATTCCTTATGCCAGACGTAAAATAGGGATGATTTTTCAAAATCATAACTTGCTTATGGATCGTACTATTTTTGATAATGTCGCCTTACCCCTGGTTATTGAAGGCTATAGCCATAAAGAAACACGAAAGCGTGTTGAAGCCGCTTTAGAGAAAGTTCATTTAATCGATAAGTTACGTTGTTTTCCTAACATGCTTTCTGGTGGAGAGCAGCAACGCGTTGGCATTGCACGTGCATTGGTGAATAAACCCTTAATTCTGCTTGCTGATGAACCTACAGGAAATTTAGATCCTAAACTTTCTTTAGATATTATTCGTATGTTTGAAGAGTTTAATGATTTTGGTGTAACAGTACTTATTGCCACACATGATCTCGGACTAATCGCGAGAATGAAATACAGAACCCTAACGCTTAAACAAGGCTCAATGATCACTGATGGTATCGTTGAAGGCTTACAAGTTAGTGGTGATGCTAATGAATGAACCTTCCGGCTTTAGCCACTCTTCTCAAAAATTAACTATTATAGAAAAAGTAACAGCTCGTCTAATTCGACATGTTCAACAGGCTGTAGGCAGTTTAGGTGATTTATGGCGTACACCGTTTACATCAATAATGACTGTTTTAGTTTTAGGGATAAGTTTGACCTTGCCTGCAACGTTACACTTGTTTGTGAAGAATGCTAAAGCAATAAGTGAACAATGGGATACGGCCTCAGAAATTAGTTTATTTTTAAAATTATCAGTTACAGATAAATCTGCTAAAAACTTAATACATCGAATTGAGCTTTATCCAGAAGTATCTAAAGTCACTTATATTTCTGCAAAACAAGCATTAAAAGAGTTTAAAGCATTGTCTGGGTTTGGCCAGGCGTTAGAGTATTTAGATAAAAATCCGCTTCCAGCAACGTTATTGGTTACACCAACAAAACGGGCGAGTCAAACACAGGCTGCAGGTGAGTTATTATTAAAATTAGAAAAAGAACGAGAGGTTCAGCAAGGTAAATTAGATCTTGAATGGCTAACTCGACTTGAAGCTATTGCAAAATTAATTGAAGATATTGTTGTCGGTATTGGCGCATTATTGTGTTTATCAGTAGTGCTTATTATTGGTAATACGATACGTTTAGCTATTTTGAATCAGAAAGATGCGATTGCCGTAATGAAGCTTGTTGGTGCAACAGATAGTTTTATTCAGCGACCTTTTCTATATGCTGGAGCATGGTATGGAATCTTAGGTGGTATTGTATCGTGGTTCTGTGTTGCTGTATTAGCAAGTTACTTTTCAGGTGCACTTTCTGAATTAACGGATTTATATCACAGTAATTATATTATTAATGGCTTAAGTTTTTCAGAAGCCATGACATTGATATTTTTTGCTGTTCTGCTTGGTTTATCTGGAAGTTATATTTCAGTGCGTAAACACATCCGCTCAATTGAACCCACTGCCGATTAATAAAAGTTATGACGCGTTTAAGTTTTACAAGCTAGCATTTCATCAGCCCAAGAAAGTGATTTACTATAAGCTTCAAAACATATTTCACTGTCTAACCCTATTATGTCTGCAATAACTTCACCTTCTTTCCATAAGCCTTTTTCAATATTTTTTACCAATAAAAGGTAATTGCCTAGATCGCATGTTTCATTTTTTAATGCTGACTTTATTTCTTCATGAATAGGTAAAACATCTAATACTTGTTCTAGTTCATGATCTAAAATGCCATCAATTAAGGATAATATACCCGTTAAAAAAGCTTTAGGTGGATTCTCGTTTTCAAAACGATCACGTGCAATTTGCTCACAAAATTTAGCTCTCGCTAAAGATAAACGTAGAATTTCTGGGTTTTTATCTGAATTTAAATCAGACATCGCGAGTAAAGCAATAAACTTTTTCAACTCAACCTGACCAATATAAACGAGAGCATGCTTTAACGAAGTGATTTCTTGACTACTACCGTAGGAAGGACTATTGATAAAACGCAATAGTTTATAGGTCAAACCTGGATCGATGGAAAAAATTTCACTAATTCTTTGTATGTCTAAGTCAATTTGGTTTGCTTGGCTAATAAGCTCAAGAATATTTTGCTTAGAAGTGGTGATTTTTCGTTGTTTAAGCATTTCAGGTTTTGCGAAAAAATAACCTTGAAAAAGGGTAAACCCTAGCATTTTCAATTTTTCAAATTGTTGTAACGTTTCTACTTTTTCAGCTAAAAGTGTTATGTCTAATCCACTAATTTTTCTGACCAGCTTACTAATTTCTAAAATAGAAAACTGAAGCACATCAATCTTGATAATATCTACGATAGGATAAAAAGCTTCCCACTTTGCATCAAAATCAAAATCATCTAGCGCTAACTTATAACCCTTCTCATGAAGTGATTTACAGGCTAACAACAATTCATCGGTTATAGGTACATCTTCTAAAATTTCTAATACTACGTTATTCGGATCTAGGGAGCTTGGAAAGTGAAATATTAGCGCATCGGCATGAAAGTTAATATAAGCGGGTAAGTTACCTGTGACTTGCTCTAAACCTAGTGTTAAATGATTGTTGGTGAGTATGTTTGATGTTGCTTGATTTGGGTCAATATCAGGAAAACTATTACTTTGGCCATCGCGAAAGAGTAACTCGTAAGCAACAACTTGTTGTTCAATATCTAGAATTGGCTGACGAGCAACATATGAGTACAATTTACACCCCTCCCAAGTTGGTTTTTAAGCTAATCAAAGCTTGAAATAGCGACTGTAACTTTGTTAAATATAAGTTAAGTCATTGTTATTCATTTAATTAATTTTTTATTTCATATTTTATAGTAACAAATACACACAAAAAAAACAGATAAACTTGTTAGGCTGAGTTGTTTCGTCTTGTGTTGTAAGGTAATGTGTGACCAGTTACTCGCCTATACAGTTGATTTGTGCTATAATCGCGGGCTAGAAAAGTTAAGAATTATGAAGAGAGGGCTTTAAAATGAGTAAACCGATGCAATCAATGGCGCTAGTAGTTCCACGTAGCGGTAGTATTGAATCTTACATGCAGTCTGCTTATAGCATTCCAATGCTTACAGCTCAGCGTGAAAATGAACTCGCCACTCGTTTATATTCAGAAAATGATTTACAAGCGGCACAAGAACTTATTATGTCGCATTTGCGTTTTGTTATTCACGTTGCAAAAGGTTACGCTGGTTATGGTTTACCTCAAGCTGATTTGATCCAAGAAGGCAATGTTGGTTTGATGAAAGCGGTTAAACGCTTTAACCCTGAAGTAGGTGTTCGCTTAGTATCGTTTGCTGTTCATTGGATCAAAGCGGAAATTCATGAATTTGTTCTGCGTAATTGGCGCATAGTAAAAGTTGCAACGACAAAAGCTCAGCGTAAACTATTTTTTAATCTACGTAAAAATAAAAAACGCTTAGGTTGGTTCAGTAATGATGAAATCAACAATGTTGCTGAAGCGCTTGGTGTTACTCCTAAAGATGTTTTAGAGATGGAGTCTCGAATGAGCAACCAGGATCAGGCTTTTGAACTATCATCTGACGATGTTGATAATTCAGCCGGTGGTGGTTATTCTCCAGCATTGTATCTTGAAGATCATCAGTCAGATCTAGCTGTTCAAGTTGAAGATGAAAATCACTCTGCCCATGCGAATAAACGTTTATCGAATGCTTTAGTTATTCTTGATGAACGTAGCCAAGATATTATCAGAACACGTTGGTTAACAGAAGATAAAACCACTCTGCAAGACCTAGCAAATAAATATCATATTTCAGCAGAGCGAGTCAGACAACTAGAAAAAAATGCCCTTAATAAACTTAAAGGCTCAATGGCTGCTTAGTTATTACTCTTTAGAAAAACCGACGAAAGTCGGTTTTTTTATGCCTGATTTTTAAACAATCATCAAATAATACTCTTAAATACTAATCCATAACCCATTATAAAATTAGGCACTCTAAGCTATTTTTTGTTTTATAAGCAGTCAATTTTAGATAAAAGTGACAACCTGCAATATTGGCGACAATAACACCACAATAAATAACGAACTTTCCGTAATTTATCAAGCATATTTTGGGCATAGAAAAATTACTGTCTTTTATTAAAAAGCTAGATTCACATGCTTAGATAAATTTAAATTTGAGCTCAATAAATAAAATAACTGGTGCGATAAACACGCATTTTTGATTCGTGTAGCCTTAATCACTACTCATATTTTTTGCTAATGAATAAGAAAAAAATTAAATATATTGAAGTAAAGGATCTCGAATAAACTGTATTGATGTTTAAACAACAAGTCAGGTACCCATTATATCTTTAGAATCTATAATACAAAGGGGTTATAAATCAGTTGAAGAGATTTTATTAACACAACCTTCAGCAGCAGAATGAACATTGGCTCAACTGCAAATAATGGCTATGGTGATTCATCAGTGGTGAACTTAAGTGTTATAGGCACCAACGTAGTTTAATTATTGTTAAACTGTCGAAGAATGGTTTCCTCAGGAATAGGAACGGGTTTTTCAGTTGATTTTTCATAATGTTTAAGCTGCCAATCATGTGAATAACAAATGGCGGTAACGGGTGGCGTTAAAAATATTCTGATACTGAATAAGTATTACACGTAATAATATGGGAACACTCCTGAACATTTATGATGGAGTGGGTCATTCCTTTTATTAATTTTTATCATTTAATAAAAGGAAAGCGATGTATTATTACCGCTTTTTTATGCATAATTATGCTTTTACCGAGTAATATCCTCACTAATTTATAATATTTAATAGATATTTTTAATGTATTTAGTATGAAAAACATACATATATCATAAAGGTTGAAACAATTAAGAGAAAGGTACTAGCTAACTGATATTAATTTGGTAGACTAACAGCTTAAAAATAATACTACTAACTAGATATGGAATCACGTTGTTAGAACCAAAGGCAAAGGAAGATATTCTGGCATTACGTCAGCTTCCTAAGTTAAAGTCCTTACTTAAAAAGTATCGTCAGGTTAAAACCATGCAGTCGGGTTTGTTGCAGTTGTCTGAATTGGCAAGCACAGTTACCGATATGGCAGCGTTTTATGCTGAACTTAAATCAGTAATTAAAACGTTATTAATTACTGATAGTTTTCATATCACCCTTATCAATTCAGAACAAAACCTTGAACTTGCTCACTGTCATAATCCAGAAGAAATTCGTTTACTTGATCATTTAAAAGTTGTGAACTGGCGAAAGTGTCTAACAGGTATGGTTTTTGAAAATGAAGAATCTATGCATTGCTCTGCCAAAGAGCGAATGGCACTTGCGAAATCAGGTGATGTTTTTTTATATGGATCTTCATGTGTTGATTGGTTGGGCGTACCCCTAAGACGAGGTCATGAGGTTATTGGTGTCCTCGCCTTACAAAGTTACGATGATAAACTTTATTTCGATGCGCGTGATTGTCAGTTACTTGAGTTTATTGCGCTGCATTTAGTAACTGCTATTGATCGTGTTCGAAGCCGTGAATTATTAGAGCAAAGTATTTTACAGCGAACACAAAAATTAACAGAAACCAATATGCAGTTAGAACTTGAAATTGCAGAGCGTCAAAAAGCGGTAAAAATGCATAAAGCGTTATTATCAATTTCAGAACTAACGGCCAATTCACAAGATATTGATTGCTTCTACCGAGAGATTCATCAAGAAATAAATACGCTATTACCTGCAAAAAATTTATATATAGCCCTTTTAGAAAACAATGAAAATAAAGACCAACAAATAGTCACTTTTCCATATTATGACGATGAAAAAATATGCTCACCTCTCCCTAGAATGTTAGGTTATGGTTTAACAGAACTCGTGATAAAAGCGGCTTCTCCTATGCTGATTTCTGAAGGTGAAGTACTTTCTTTATCAGAATCTGGTGAGATCACCAAAGAGCCTCTCACGTTAGCTTATCCAGAGAATAAAATGCCCCAAGCATGGTTGGCCGCACCATTAATGGAAGATGGAAACATATTTGGTATTTTAGCTATTCAACATTACCAAGACTCCCAAGCTTACCAACAAAATGATTTAAAGCTTATACGTTTTATTAGCCAGCATGTAGCAACTGCTATTTTGCGTAAACGGTCACAAGCTGAAATTGAAGAAAATAATGAAAAATTAGAAAAAACAGTTAATCAACGAACTCAAGAGTTACAGGCCAGTAATTTAAACTTGAGAATGCAAATTGATGAAAGAAGAAAAGCAGAAGCACAACTTTATTATGAAGCACATCATGATGCGTTGACTAAACTGCCTAATAGAGCAATGTTTTCAGATAGATTAAGTTATTCTCTACGACATTTAAAGCGGCATCCTGATCAACGGTTTGCTGTATTATTTATCGATTTAGATCGCTTTAAAATGATAAACGATACACTCGGGCACCATGCCGGAGATGAATTTCTTATTGAAATAGCACTAAGGTTGCAAGACTGTGTTAGAGATAATGATATATTGGCACGCTTAGGTGGTGATGAGTTTGTTATTTTACTTGACTCTTTGCAGTCTCAAGATGATATTGAAGAAGTTGCCTCTCGGATTATAAGCGCAATAGCTAAGCCTTTTACTTTAGGTAGTCATACACTTTACTCTAATGCGAGTATAGGTATTGCACAATGTAGTAGCCATTATAAAGACTCTCATGAAATACTGCGTGATGCTGACGCTGCTATGTACCAAGCAAAAAACTTAGGTCGTGGCCGTTATGTCTTTTTCGATGAAAGCATGCGTGAGCAGCTCATTGCAAGTATGACTTTAGAGCAAGAATTACGTGTTGCCATTAAAGAAAGTCAATTTGAACTGCATTATCAACAAATTTCAAATTTATCGCTTACTGATACTATTGGTTTTGAAGCCTTATTACGCTGGAAACATCCTATTAAAGGGATTTTAACGCCAAGTGAGTTTTTATACATGGCTGAAGATACGGGCATGATATTAGATATCGAAGCTTGGGTGATTAAAGAAGTTAGTGAGCAATTGAAAAATTGGCAACAAAGTAAAGAGCATTACAATGCCTTTATTGGTATTAATTTATCTGGACGTCATTTAAATCAGGTAAACCAGCTGAATAAGTTGATCAAGCAAATTCAAGAAGCTGATATTGAACCACATCGTTTAATTCTAGAATTTAATGAATCAGCCTTTGCTCAACAAGGTGAATTAGCACTGAAAAACTTGCGTCGATTAAAAGACTTTGGTGTGAAACTTGCCTTAGATGATTATGGTGCAGGTTCGTCGTCATTAAATTTCTTACATAGCTACCCTTTTGAATTTATCAAACTTGACAGGAGTTTTGTTCGTACACTTAATACGAATAATAAAAATTTATCACTCGTCAAAGCGTTATATGAATTAGGCAGTAATTTTGGTTATCACCTCGTCGCTGAAGGTATAGAGTCTGAAGAAATGTTGAAAAAATTACAGACTGTTGGTTGTGAATTTGGTCAAGGTTACCATATTAGTCGACCTATAAAAATGCCTCGAATAATCATTGAAAATGAAGCCGTTGCTCAAGTTAGCGCTTAGGTTTTTCAGTAAAAAAATGTTATTTCTTATTGAAAAATCCTTCTATACGTAGCGCTATACCTGGTGTCGTGGTGTAATTTTTATCTTTGGGGAACTCCAAAAAGGGTTCTACTTCAAAAAACAACCATTTTTGTAAAGCGTTAAATCGATAGCGATAACTCAATGTATATTTATCAGTGAAAAATCCACTTGTTCCATTACGCTCCCCTTCAACTTGGAAGCCGACTACTGAGGCCGTTGTCGAGTTTAATTGATTCAATTGATAGAAGCCGTGTTTCCAACGAATACCACTAAATGATTCAGATCCACGAATACTGTAATTTACTCTAAATTGAGATTTTTCATTATATTGGTAATTGTACTCAAGAAATAATTTTGCGCCTAAGCCATCATCTAGATAATAATAAATGGAAGGTTCAATTTTAAAACCATATTTTTCTTTGTACGTATATAGTTGGCGTTGACGTATTTTAGCAAAAATATCACCTCCAGAAATTCCAAGTCGAGTATCTATTAAACTATCATTCTTTTTTTCGACAACATAACGTAGTGCAGCTGCAAAGCTTTCCTCATTTATGTCTGGACGAGAACTCGTTCCGTCGAGTGGAAGTTGGCTATCTGCCATGTCATCCTCATCAGAAAGTATCAAACTCATTCTGTCTTTAAAATGTGGTAACTTTACTTTAAGACGGAACCGAGTGTCAAACTCAGCCCAATCACGCGCTTTAGGTATCCAACCAAAACGAATTTTTGCTGTTGCTTTAGGTTCTATTTGTTGGCTATCAATATCTGTAAAAAAACTATCGAACCAAGTCGCAGATTGATAAACTGAGTTAGCAATAGTATCGTGTACTTCTTGACTCCAATGTTCTTGCACAGGAGTCGTTTTAACATGCTTTTCATGCTGTTTTATTGGTTTTTCTATCTGTTGCTCATTATCACTATCCATGTTTTGATCTTGTGCAGCATAACTATTAAAAGCAGTAAATGTTATGTTGGTCAACAAGAAGTAACTCAAGTGAATAAGGTTTTTTTTATGCAAAGGTTGTCCTATCTCATTATTTTGTCTATCAAAGGATGATTTTTTATATTAAAACTTTATAATGAATATATTATAAATAGTAGGAAATTGTTATGGGAAATATGGGTATTTGGCAATTAGTGATTGTGGCCGTTATTGTCATTTTATTATTTGGCACAAAAAAATTGCGTAATTTAGGTGGTGATTTAGGTTCAGCTGTAAAAGGTTTTAAAAATGCAATGACTGATAAGGCAGCGAAAGAAGAAGATACTTCAGAAAATTTAGTTGATAAATCTGTAATTGCAGATGCAGATGCAGATGCAGATGCAGATGAGAAAGACAAAATTAAAGAAAAAGATCAGGCTTAACATATGTTTGATATTGGCTTTTTGGAACTGCTGCTGATTACTATCATTGGTTTGGTCGTGTTAGGACCGGAACGTTTACCTGTGGCCATTCGTACAGTACGAGGCTGGATAAGTGGTTTACGAAAATTTAGTGACAGTGTAAAAACAGAGCTTACCGAAGAGTTACGTATCCAAGAGTTACATACTAATTTAAAAAAAGCTGAACAAGCGGATATGAAAAACTTGTCACCTGAAATCGCTGAGTCTCTCAAAACCTTACAAGAAGCTGCTGAGATGGTTAATCGTCCTTATCAACTGGATAAAGAGATAGAAACTGAAAAAGTAGTCTTAGACAATACAATCGATACTATCGATGAAGCTGAAGCAGTTGCTGATCTTTCATCATCACCTGAAAGTAGAATAAAAAATTAATGAGTTCTTCTCCAGCTAGCAGTTACACTTTATTTGATCATTTACTCGAATTACGCAGCCGATTATTGAATGTTGTAATAGGTGTGTTGATTGTCTTTTTCTGTTTATTCTATTTTGCTAATGAAATTTATGAGTACGTTTCTAAGCCTTTAATGGAAACTTTACCAGAAGGTGGGCAAATGATCGCAACTGATGTAGCGTCATCATTTTTTGCTCCTTTCAAATTGACCATGGTCATTTCTATTTTTATTGCCATGCCTTTCATTCTCTATCAAATTTGGGCGTTTATCGCTCCGGGTTTGTATAAAAATGAAAAGCGCTTAGTTATTCCGTTAATGCTTGGTAGTACTTTGTTGTTTTATGGGGGTATTGCGTTTGTCTATTATGTGGTTTTTCCAATAATATTCGCTTTTTTTACGTCGGTGGCACCTGAAGGGGTAAATATTGCTACGGACATTAGTAGTTATTTAGATTTTGTTCTAAAATTATTTTTTGCTTTTGGCGTTGTATTTGAAATACCTATTATCATTATTTTACTCTGTTGGACCGGTTTTACAGACCCTGATAGTTTACGAGCAAAAAGACCGTATGTTGTGGTTGGGGCTTTTGTGGTTGGCATGTTGTTAACCCCACCAGATATTATATCACAAACTTTGCTGGCGATACCTATGTTGTTATTATTTGAATTAGGTGTTTTTATTGCCGCAATGTACCAGAAAAAAAACGATTCAGAAGAATCTTAACTTAATAAGTCTGGATAGCTAATGATAGATATTGGCGTAAATTTAACGAATACTCGTTTTGATAAAGACCGTGATGAACTCATCGTACGTGCTAAATCAAAGGGAGTTAGTGCTATGTTGGTCACAGGAACCAATCTTTCTGAAAGCCAAAAAGCTTTGCAGTTATCTGCTCAATATCCAGACTATCTTTATTCAACTGCTGGCGTTCATCCTCATGATGCAGACAATGTAAGTGACACCTATCTAGCAGAAATTAGAATATTAGCTGAAAATAAAACGGTAAAAGCGATCGGAGAGTGTGGCTTAGATTTCAATCGTAATTTTTCGGCACCAAAACAACAAGAAAAAGTGTTTTCAGAACAAATTTCTTTAGCTGTAGAATTACAGTTACCACTTTTTCTTCATCAACGGGATGCATTTCCTTTGTGGTTTCAGTTACTTTCCCCTTATATAACGTCAGTACCTGCTATGGTTTCTCATTGTTTTACGGGGAGCGCTGATGAATTAGATCAATGTTTATCAGCGGGGATGTATATTGGCATTACCGGATGGGTATGTGATGAACGCCGCGGAAAGTCATTACAAGCGCTTATTCCTTCAATCCCTTTAAATCGTCTAATGATTGAAACTGATGCGCCCTACTTAACACCTAGAACTATGAGACCTAAACCGAAAAGTAGCCGTAATGAGCCAAGTTATTTACCTTACGTAATAGAAAAACTTGCTGAGTTATATCAGTGTAATATTCAAGATGTTATTAATGCCAGTAGCGAAAATGCACGAAAAGTTTTCAACTTAGGTGAACATCGATGATAACGCTATTTAATCGTGCAATTTCTTATCTTTTAATAGTAGGCGTTTTATCTGCATCTTTGGCATTGATGAACCTAGTTTTACAGTTTTCATGGTTAGCTTTATTGATTTTCATATTAACAATATTAATGGTTTTCTTAATTTTTCAACAAGAAAGTAAAATTCAGAATTATGATGGAGATAGCATTGAAAATAAGCCAATTGAAGATACTGATGCGTTAGAAAGTAAAGTGCAAGAACGTACTTTAGAGCTAAATATTGCCTTGCAGGAACTTGAAGATGCTAATAAAGAGTTACAAGAAAAAAACACGTTAGATGAACTTACTGGTTTATACAACCGCCGATTTTATGATCAAAAAATACAGGCCGAATTTCGCCGTAGTCGTCGTAATTTAACACCTTTAAGTTTAGTCGTTATAGATATCGACTATTTTAAAAAGGTAAACGATAATTACGGACATTTAGCGGGTGATGAATGCTTAGTGGCTGTTTCTGCTTGTATAAAAAGGTGCTTACGGCGAAGTGCTGATATCAGTTGTCGTTATGGTGGTGAAGAATTTTGCTTAATATTACCCGAAACTGATCAGAAAGGTGCATTAACTCTCGCAGAAGAATTAAGAGAAAGTATTGATGCTTGTCGAATTAGCTATAATAATATGGCTTTAACACTCACCATTAGTTGCGGTATAAGTACTTATTTACAACAAAAAGGTGTAAAGGCAGAACATTTATTCGCTGTAGCAGATCAGGCCTTATATAAAGCTAAAAATAATGGTCGCAATCAAATAGTTCAACAAGATTTTGAAAAAATTAGTGACAATTAATCACTACTATTTATTTTTATAGGAATATTTTTATGAGTAATGCTTTTGGTCAATTTCCAGCCCGTAGAATGCGACGAATGCGCCGCGATGACTTTTCCCGTCGATTGATGTCAGAAAACCAATTGACCGTTAACGATTTAATTTATCCGGTATTTGTACTTGATGGTGAAAATAAGCGTGAAACTATTGCTTCTATGCCTGGCGTTGAACGTAAAAGTATCGATTTATTACTCGAAGAGGCTCAAGAATTAGTTGATTTAGGGATCCCTGCTATCGCTATTTTCCCAGTAACCCCAGGTGATAAAAAATCATTAATGGCTGAAGAAGCTTATAATCCAGAAGGTTTAGCGCAACTTACTGTGCGGGCTTTTAAAGCTAATTTTCCTGAATTGGGTGTCATCACTGATGTTGCTCTTGATCCATTCACCACTCATGGTCAGGATGGTATTATTGGTGAAAATGGTAAAGATGAAGGCTATGTACTAAATGATATAACGAAAGAAATTTTAGTTAAACAGGCATTATCTCATGCGCAAGCTGGCGCAGATATTGTTGCCCCCTCTGATATGATGGATGGTCGTGTCGGTGCTATTCGTGAAGCTTTTGAAAATAATGGCTTTGTAAATACCCGTATTTTGGCTTATTCTGCAAAGTATGCCTCAAATTACTATGGTCCATTTCGGGATGCAGTTGGTTCCGCAAGTAATATTAAAGGTGGCAATAAGCATTCATATCAAATGGACCCAGCAAACAGTGATGAGGCATTACATGAAGTGGCTCAAGATATTGCCGAAGGCGCTGATATGGTAATGATAAAGCCTGGAATGCCATATTTAGACATTGTTCGTCGGGTGAAAGATACTTTTCAAGTACCGACATATGCCTATCAAGTGAGTGGCGAATATGCGATGCATATGGCTGCTATTCAAAATGGCTGGTTAGCTGAAAAGCCTTGTGTGATGGAAGGATTATTAGCATTTAAGCGGGCTGGAGCGGATGGGATTTTGACCTACTTTGCAAAAAAAGTAGCCTATTGGTTAAAAGAGCAATAAGACTTTTAAGGAAAATTTAATAAAAAGCATATCATTAAACTAGATATTCTATTGGTTGCTCTTAGTTAGCTGATAGAATACTCCGTCTTCTTTAATCTATCCGAGTATATGCCAAGCTACAAACAGTCGATTATCTCACTTCATAGCGCCGTACTATTATTTGCCTTATCAGGTCTTTTTGCTAAATGGTTGAATATGCCAGCTAGCCATATTGTTTTTGGTCGAGCATTTTTTGCCGCGATTGCCATCGCAATATTCGTTTTATTAATAAAGAAACAATCCTTAAAAGTTGAACGAATACTCTTATTGCCACTGGCTTTTACAGGCCTTGTCTTAGCCTTTCATTGGGGGAGTTTCTTTTATGCAATTCAAATATCAAGTGTTGCCATTGGTTTAATAACCTTTGCGAGTTTTCCCGTTTTTGTAAGTTTTTTAGAGCCTTTACTTTTCAACGAAAAATTTCATTACCAAGCATTAGCACAAGCACTACTGACAATTGTAGGTATTCTCTTTATTTTACCTTTAGGTAATTTAACGAGCGGCGATGTTGAGGGGGTTGTCTGGGGAATGATATCTGCAATGAGCTTTGCGTTGTTAACGCTCTTAAATAGAAAGTTTGTTGCTAAAACCTCAGCTAAGAAAGTCGCTTTTTATCAAAACGCTAGTGCAACCATCTGCTTACTGCCTCTAATTTATTTATACCCGATCACCATTTCTTATCAACAGTTGTCAGTATTAGTCATTTTAGGCGTACTATTTACTGCCATTGCTCACACGCTATTTAACCATTCATTGAAAACTGTAAAAGCGCAAACAGCGAGTATCGCGGTAAGTTTAGAACCTATATATGGTTCGATTGCTGCGTATTTTCTCTTAGAAGAACAAATTACTTGGATGATGGTTATTGGCGGTAGTATTGTCATTTTTACGAATGTTTGGGCAACAAGAACAAATCGTTAATTTTCGACCTTTATAAATTAGACTTCACAATAAATACTCAATGACAAATTCATCTGAGCTAAATGTGTATTTTCCTGCAGGAGTTCATCTACAATTAATGGATGCTGAGTAAGCCAAGCTGTGGGCAAGGATAAATCAATAATATCAGCGTCATCAGTATTTTTAATTATAGTCGTCTGATAGTCAGGTAATGTATCGTCTTGACGTCGTCGGCATAAAATTACGGCCAATCGCAAAATGACTAATAAATAAGTGGCTTCCTTGAAACCGAGTGCTGTTTGTTTTTTAAGTAATGTTAAATCAATATCTCCTTTATAAAGTAAGACGAGTGCTACTAATAACTGACGTTCTGCTTGATCAAACCCAGGTAAGTCAGCATGTTGTAATATGTATGCACCATGTCGTTGATGCTGCTTAAACTCTAAGAGCAAGCCAACTTCATGTAACTCACAAGCAGCATCAAGCAAAGCTAAACCATTATTCTCATCTAATGGCCAATACTGCTTATAAGTGTAAAACAAACTTGTTGCTTGTTTTTTTATCCGTTTAGCGTGACGGCTATCAATATGAAATTTTTCTGTAAGTGAATTAATCGTACTTTGACGAATAGGGGTATCAATTATTGCTGGTAGCATTCCATACAATAGACCTTCACGTAAAGCACCGCTTGATAATTGTATTTTACTGATGGAAAAACTTTCGAAAAGAGCAATTAAAATGGCTAGGCCACTAGCTATGACAGGAGTTCGCTCTCTGGTCAGACCACTAATGCTTATTTCATTTGTTGTTTTACAATCGATTAATTGCTGTTGAATTTTTTGCAAAAATGCAAAATCAATTCCTGAACGTTGATGAGTGAAATTTTGAATTTCAGTTAACGCCTGCATTGTGCCTGAGCCGCTTAATACTAATTGCCAGCCCGTACTTTTATAACGTTCAACAAAAGGTTTTATCACTTGTTTTGCCGAAAAAATTGCTCGAGAAAAATTATCAAGGGTTAATTTTTCGTCAGAAAAATAACGGTCATTAAAAGTGACACAGCCAATGTCTAAACTTTCTACATGTTGAGTAACAAATCCTTCGCCTAAAATAAGCTCAGTGCTTGCGCCTCCAATATCAATAACAAAGCGCTGTTTAGCACCACAACTTGTGTGTGCGACACCTAAATAAATATGTTCAGCCTCTTGTTTACCGGAGAGTAAACTTATTTTTTTGCCTAAAACCTTATTAGCTTTCGATAAAAACTCATCACGATTGGTGGCCAAACGTAATGTGGCTGTTGCAACGATACGCACATTTTCTTGGGGGATATCTTGGAGGCGTTCAGCAAAAAAACTTAAGCATTCAAGCCCACGAGCAATGGCTGTTTGACTTAATTCATTATGTGAATTTAATCCGGATGCTAAACGAACTTTTCGTTTTACTTTATCTACCACTTGAACACTATTTGCAAGCTGTCTGGTGATTAGCATATGAAAGCTGTTTGAGCCTAAATCGATCACCGCATAAAGAGGTGTTGAAATCTCAGTATGGGTGATCGTCATAGTATTCTAGTACCGACGTTGGTTGTTGCCACCGGTTCTACCGCGGTTCTGTCCACCATTGTTTGGCTTATTGCGACGAGGACGAGGCTTTGGTGTAGGGAAGTCTGTTAATAATGCGTCTTGGTTATACTTACTTACTGGTAATGCATGTTCAATATAAGTTTCGATAGGCGGTAAGTTAAAAACATAACCTTCACAAGCAAAACTAATTGCATGTCCAGTTGCACCAGCGCGTCCTGTACGACCTATGCGATGTACATAATCTTCACAATCATCAGGTAAATCATAATTAAAAACATGACTTACGCTCGGAATATGTAAACCACGAGCAGCAACATCTGTTGCAACGAGTATGTCTAATTCACCAGCACTAAATTGCTCAAGAATCTTTAAACGTTTTTTTTGTGGTACATCGCCCGTTAATAAACCAACACGAATATTGTCAATTTCTAAATGTGCATAAACTTTTTCACAAACATGTTTTGTATTAGCAAAAATGATCGCTTTTTCTGGCCACTCTTCTTCAATGAGTGTTTGTAATAAACGCATTTTATCTTCGTTAGAAGGATAAAAAAGCTCCTCAGAAATACGGGTGTTTGTTTTTTGTTCTGGTGCAATTTCAACACTTTCAGGCTCATTCATGTGTTCAAATGCAAGTTCTTTAACACGAAAAGATAAGGTAGCCGAAAATAACATACTTAAACGTTCAGTTGCTGCAGGCATGCGATTAAACATATAACGTATATCTTTAATGAAACCTAAATCGAACATCCGATCTGCTTCATCAAGAACAACCACTTCAATATTGCTTAAGTTATATACACCTTGTTTCATGTAATCAAGTAAGCGACCACACGTACCAATAAGAATATCAACACCAGCTTCAAGTTCTAGACGTTGGCTTTCATAACCTTCTCCGCCATAGACTACGCTTAAACGTAATCCTGTACTTTTTGCCATCTCTTTTGCATCACGATGAATTTGAATGGCTAATTCACGCGTTGGTGCCATGATCAATGCACGAGGTTGATTATGCTTTGGATCTGGCTTTTGTAATAAGTGATGAAAGGTTGCAGCTAAAAAGGCAATTGTTTTACCTTCGCCAGTTTGTGCTTGGCCTGCAATATCAGTACCTTTCAATAGAATGGGCAAAGATTGTTCTTGAATTGATGTACAATTCTCAAAGCCCATAGCGTCAAGACCTGCGACAACTTTCGCGTCGAGGTTAAGTTCAGAGAACTTAGTTTCAGTTAAGTGTGTTTTATTCATGCGCACAGCTTAACAGGTTATATAGTTAATAAAAAACGGTATCGCGTAAATGTATTCATAAATAATAAATTAATGGAAGAAATAGCTAACTGTTCTAAGATCAAAGTTGGTAATTCATTATGATGCAGTTATAATCGTCAGCAATTGGCAAAAGCCACCATTTAACGGAGATAGACATGAGCGATAGAATTGTTCAGTTAACAGATGACAGTTTTGATACTGACGTGATTACCGCCTCAGGCCTTATATTAGTTGATTTTTGGGCTGAGTGGTGTGGTCCTTGTAAAATGATTGCACCTTTATTGAGTGACATTGCAGAAGAATATGCAGGTCAAGTAACGGTTGGGAAATTAAATATAGACCAAAATTCAACTACCCCTCCTAAATATGGTATTCGTGGTATTCCTACGTTATTGTTATTTAAAGATGGTGTAGTCGCTGACACGAAAGTTGGCGCATTATCTAAAACTCAATTGAAAGAGTTTATTGATAAAAATTTATAAGTTATAAATAAAGGTTCGTATATACGAACCTTTTTTGTATCTTAGGATTAAATATTTACGATAATGTGGAAGATCAAATTTTGATCCTTTACCTTATTAAATTTTAGTGCTAAGTTTAGCTTTCTAATGTAATACATTTCCAAAAAAACCAAACTCCAATTTCAATAATGCCAATAGGCAAACCACTTCAACATAAGATAGTCAAAGAACCCCACTATGAATCTGATCGAACTTAAAGAAAAACCTATAAGCGAGCTTGTTTCACTTGCTGCATCGATGAAACTAGAAAACTTAGGTCGTAATCGTAAACAAGATATTATTTTTGCTATATTAAATGCCCATGCAGAAGGTGATAATGACATTTTTGGTGGTGGCGTTTTAGAAATTTTACAAGATGGCTTTGGTTTTTTACGTTCTTCAGATTCATCATACTTAGCAGGACCGGATGATATTTATGTTTCACCGAGTCAAATCCGCCGTTTCAGTATGCGCACCGGTGATACTATTCATGGAAAAATCCGTCCACCTAAAAAAGGTGAACGTTATTTTGCTTTATTGAAGGTAGCTGAAGTTAATTTTGACAAGCCAGAAAATGTTCGTAATAAAATTTTATTTGAAAACTTAACGCCAATTCATCCAGATCAACGTTTAATTATGGAACGTGGTAATGGCTCAACAGAAGATATTACTGCTCGTGTTTTAGATTTAGCTTCTCCAATTGGTAAAGGACAACGTGGTTTAATTGTTGCTCCACCAAAAGCGGGTAAAACATTACTCCTTCAAAACATTGCGCAAAGTATTGCACATAACCACCCTGATGCTGAATTGATGGTATTGCTCATTGATGAGCGTCCAGAAGAAGTTACTGAAATGCAGCGTTTGGTAAAAGGCGAAGTTATTGCATCAACGTTTGATGAGCCAGCAAACCGTCATGTTCAAGTGGCTGAAATGGTAATTGAAAAAGCAAAACGTCTTGTTGAACATAAAAAAGATGTGGTTATTTTATTAGATTCAATTACACGTCTCGCACGTGCTTATAACACCGTTATTCCATCATCAGGTAAAATTCTTACCGGTGGCGTTGATGCGAATGCTCTCCATCGTCCAAAACGCTTTTTTGGTGCTGCTCGTAATATCGAGCACGGTGGTAGTTTAACGATTATCGCAACAGCTTTAGTAGAAACAGGTTCTAAAATGGACGAAGTTATTTACGAAGAGTTTAAAGGTACCGGTAACATGGAATTACACCTTTCTCGAAAAGTATCTGAAAAACGTGTTTTCCCTGCGATCAATATTAACCGCAGTGGTACTCGTCGTGAAGAACTTATTACTAAAACTGATGAACTACAAAAAATGTGGATTTTACGTAAAATCGTTCATGAAATGGATGAAGTCGGTGCCATTGAATTCCTTATTGATAAATTAGCGATGACTAAAACAAATAATGAATTTTTTGATTCTATGAAACGTAAGTAGTTTATTGGTCGCTCATTCACATCCGTGTGATTACGACATACCGTACATCCTGTACATAAACGCCAGCGTTAGCAATAACGTCTGGCGTTTTTGCTTAGAAAATCTAACCAAATTATTAAGCCAGTAAGTGATATGAAATTATGAAATATAATGATTTAAGAGATTTTATAAAACAATTAGAAAAAATAGGCCAGCTTAAGCGAATTCCTCAACCAATTTCTACAGACTTAACTATGACCGAAATTAGTGATCGTACTTTGCGCGCTGAAGGTCCTGCTCTGCTCTTCGAAAACCCGACAGATAAAGACGGTGTTCCACACGGAATGCCCGTATTAACTAATTTATTTGGTACACCTGATCGTGTTGCACTCGCTATGGGACAAAAAGATGTTCATGCCCTGCGTGATGTGGGTAAATTACTTGCCATGTTAAAAGAGCCTGAACCGCCAAAAGGCTTTCGCGACGCAATCAGTAAAATACCGGTCTATAAGCAAGTCTTAAATATGCCCGTGAAAGTGATTAAAAAACCATTGTGCCAGCAAGTAGTCATGTCGGGTGATGACGTTGATTTAACGAAATTGCCGATTCAAAAATGTTGGCCGGGTGATGTCGCTCCATTGATCACTTGGGGATTAACCGTTACTCGTGGTCCTCATAAAGAGCGTCAGAACTTAGGAATTTATCGTCAGCAGCTCATCAGTAAAAATAAAATTATTATGCGGTGGTTATCGCATCGTGGTGGCGCGTTAGATTTTCAAGAATTCAAACAAACTAATCCTGGCGAAAGGTATCCTATATCTGTTGCTTTAGGTGCTGATCCTGCCACTATTTTAGGCGCGGTAACACCTGTTCCAGATACATTGTCAGAATATGCCTTTGCGGGCTTATTGCGTGGCGCTAAAACTGAAGTTGCTAAGTGTATTAGTAATGATTTAGAAGTACCTGCTACTGCTGAAATAATACTTGAAGGGTATCTTGACCCTACTGAAACTGCACCTGAAGGACCATACGGAGATCATACCGGCTATTATAACGAAGTTGATGACTTCCCTGTGATGACCGTAACTCATATTACGCATCGTAAAGATCCTATTTACCACAGTACTTATACAGGACGTCCACCCGATGAACCTGCTATTTTAGGTGTTGCTTTAAATGAAGTATTTGTGCCTATTTTACAAAAGCAGTTTCCAGAGATTCAAGACTTTTATTTACCGCCAGAAGGTTGTTCATATCGCTTAGCGATTGTAACAATTAAAAAGCAATATGCCGGACATGCAAAACGGGTAATGATGGGCGTTTGGTCGTTTTTACGCCAATTTATGTATACAAAGTTTGTTATTGTTTGTGATGATGATATTAATGCGCGTGATTGGAAAGACGTCATTTGGGCAATGACCACAAGAATGGATCCAAGTCGTGACACAGTATTGATTGAAAATACTCCGATAGATTATTTAGATTTTGCCTCTCCTGTTTCTGGTTTAGGCTCAAAAATGGGCATGGATGCAACAAATAAATGGCCGGGTGAGACAAATCGCGAATGGGGTGAGCCAATTGTGATGACCGAAGAAATTAAAAAAGATGTCGATAAAATATGGGATGAACTCAATATTTTAACAACACCCAATGAAAAGTAGACTCTACATCGTCGTAGCGTCTTAAAGATAAAATTTGAACAGCTTGATTTGAAAAAAAGCTGTTCATGAATGAATAAAGGTTACCAAAATGAATAAAATTGAGTGTCAGGTAGAGTCATTAACATCGCTAACGGAGTTTGTTTATAAAGTACTGTTGAAGCCGAGTAAGCAAATCGACTTTCAAGCAGGCCAGTACTTAAATTTTGTAATGAGTGAAGAAGATAAGCGTCCATTTTCAATTGCCAGTGCTCCAGATGCAGAATTGATTGAATTACAAATAGGTGCCCTTGGTGCAGACAGCTACCCAATGCAAGTTATTGAGCACATAAAAGCCAACGATAAAGTAACGATTGAAATGCCATTAGGTGACGCTCAGCTTCGCACCGAAAGTAAAAGACCTTTATTACTTTTAGCGGGGGGTACAGGGTTTTCTTATATCAAATCAATGTACGAACTTTTGGCATCACAGCAGTCATCACGTAAGGTTGTCGTATACTGGGGCTTACGTGAATTAAGCGCTTGTTATGAATTAGAAAAAACAACAAAAATAATTAATAGTCTAGTAAATGGTGAGTTTCATGCTGTTGTAGAAACACCGCATGATAACTGGCAAGGTCAAACAGGGATGGTTCATAAGGTTGTTATGAAAGATATTAAAAACCTTGGTGATTATGATATTTATCTTGCCGGTCGTTTTGAGATGGTTGGCGCAGTACGCACAGACTTTTTAGCACAAGGTGCATTAGTAGAACATATGTTTGCTGATGCTTTTGCTTATATTTAATGTAAAAATTTTACATTAAATAACCTAAAAAAGCCATCAGACTGATGGCTTTTATTATTAAAGAGTAAATATGATGAGTAAAAATAAAAAGACGCAAGCATTGGAAAGTGCGATTACGACAGAGTTAGGTCGAGGAAAAATTAAAGACAATTTTTTTGCAGCGTTAGTGACATCTAAAGTTTATAAATTACAAGTGGTAAAAGCTAAAAAAGGGAAGGGGTCATTTAAACGTAACAACAAGCACCAAGGTAAAGAACCTTATTTAATAGCCGCTTAATTCAGTATATAGCATCTATTAAATAGGGTTTTTCTGATAAGATATTTAGCTTTGGTACTAACTAAAGTTTTAAGAATGATGAATAATATATCATCCACAAGCTTTTTATTTCTAGGTCATTTTGTTGATAATTTGACTTTCAATATAAAAACCACAGTTTGATAACCAAGTTGCAGCATCTTCATTATTGGTAAATACCTGTCGTTCGTAAGTTTCATCTGTATGGGGTATTAACCTTTCCAGCTGCATTTCTTTAGCTGCATTAGGGGTATAAATATGACAATGTTTTACACAGCCATTGGTTTTGAACCAATCACAATGTTTTGCAATATTTTTGTCTATTTCGGGGACACCTAGCTCCCAGTCTTCAAATGAAGAAACAATAGCCCAGTTATTTCCTTTTAAAGGAGTCGCTTTAGCTTGGAATTCTTTCACATAAGCAATAATAGCTTCTTCGTTCCAGCAGCCAGAAAACCATTGAACAATAACTTTTCCATGAACTTCAATTTTCCATTCTCCGTGAATAGCAAACATAAAAAACCCCTTTATGCGCTTACTATGAAGGCATTAACCAAAAATTAGTTTACTCTGACTCGTTTAAAATACTTTGTGGGCTAGCAACAAATATTTGATAGGGTAAAGGCTCTTCAAGTAAGCTTTCGTCGACTGTAAATTCAATAAAACCGCTATGAGTAAAAAAGTTAGCCAGTTCATTTGACGCTACTTTTATATTTTGCAAATCAGCGGCTTGATAGTAAGCTTTAATGCTTTCATCTTCGCACTCTTCTGCATCAAGAAAACTATGCATAGGCATGCTTAATACTGTAATAGATTGAGCTTTTTCATGATACTTAACAATTTCTTTAAGTAAGTATTGGCCAACGGCTTGTTTGCGGTATTGGGGTAAAACACTGATAGCTTCAAGTAAGATATGCGTTTTAGCTTTTTTTGTATCAGGGGTTACGTTTAATTCTTTACACAAATCCGTTGTTAGGTTTTGGCCTTTGAAGTAAAGATTAAGTGGGATTTCCCAATCAGTATCTTCATTAGCTAATAAAGTATAAGAACCCATAGCATCACGATGTTTATTAATAGTGATGAGTTCAATTTCTGCTTTAGCAATAATATCGCCTTTGTCGTTTTTTACATTAATTTCTTGGCAAAGCTGCCAATCAAAAGCACCTGCAATCTCAGGTTTGTTAAAGTCGATCGTTAAATTCATTATGCTTTATTTCCATTATTTTTTCGTGAATATCATTCTTGTGACTGTCAATTTGAGCCACGATTTTATTTAATACTTGATTAGCTTTTTGAAAGTTGCCTTGCTGCTCTAGTACTTGAGAAAATGCCAGTAAATCAATGGTGTCGTATTGCTGACCATCTAAGTTTACTAAGCTATTAAATGCTTTTTCTGCCATGGGGAGTTGCTGGGACTTCGCGGCTAAATTGGCTAAACAACTTAACCATTTTTCACTGTGTTGATCATGATGTAAGTGCTTTTGTACAGCGCTAATTAATTCATCAGCGCCAGAAATGGGAAGTTGACGAATGTTTTGTAAAAATTTAACGTCAGCACCTTTTTTTACGACCGGTAAGAGTATTTGATTCAAAGGCTCTGTAATGTTATTTTCAGCTAATACTTTACAGTAAGCAAAAAGGATCGCCTCACGTTGTTTGAGTTTACGTGCAAGCTTTTGCCAGAGCGAGAATAATGCATCTTTGCTTTCTTGGCGTATTGTCTCACTGAAAGCACCATAAAAAGCGATGGCTTCCCATTGGACTATTTTTTCATCTGTAATAGTCTTTTGTTTACGGGCTGAAATAAGCTGTTCAATAACGTAACTAAAACGCTTTTCCTGCAAACTTAATTCAATTTCTAAACTCAACAATCGAGCGTCATGGCCAACATGCTTATGATGCTCATCAATAATAGTGCGTGCTTTTGAAAAGTCTTCTTGTACCATTAATAATTTAATCGTAACCAATATTGACTCTAAACCAGAGGATTTAACGGTATGGTCTTCTTGAGCTAATAAGCCTAAATAATGATTAGTGTTTGAACGTAGCGATTGTTTTGATGATGCGGCAGCGGCTAATAAATAAGCCGTACGAGGAAAGTTCGATGGCTCTGCTGCTTTTGCTAACAGGTGCTCTGCTTGTTGATGATCATCAAGAATGAAAGCTGCAATACCGCGATTGAAATCTTTTAATCCACGACGACGATTGGCAAAAGCAATTTTATTCCAGCCACGAAAACCAACACGCAGACTACTACGAACCAACTTTAGTGAAAAAGCGAGAACAACAAATAATACTGTAAGCATAATACAGGCGCTAACTACCGTTAATTCGATAATTTTATCGCCCATAGAAATCAAAATGTAACCTTTTTCGCTAATTAACGCTGGAGTAACAGCAATAACGATAAAAAAGATTAAGAACAATAGAATCCATAATATTATGCGTTTCATTATACGGCCTCACTCGAACTTTTAGATGCTTCTTGTAACTTGGGATCAAGTTCTCTTTGAGGGGGTTCAGTCAAAGGTTTATCTGTATCAATGTTTTCGTTTAATTTATCAATAATAGGCTTTAAAGGTTTGTCAGCGATTACTTTACGAAGTGCATTAAGAGATGAAAGTGTTGATGGATAGTCGTAACTTACGACTTCACTTTTTAGTTCTTCAATACGCTGTTGAAAATTTTGGTTTTCAACAGCGCTCATATCAAAGTATTGCGTTATCCATAGCTGTATGTCATTTAAACTTTGATTGTATAACTTTTGCTTCCGCTCGCTAGCAGACCATTGCGCTAATTGTAATTTAAGACTTAAATTTTCACGGAGGTTCTGTTGAAATTGTGGCGGTAATAATGGCTCTGCTTTTCCACTTTTATCGCTAACCTTAAAAAAGCTATCTGTAAAATGTTGCCACGTTTTAGCCATATTCTCTTTCCAATCAGCAATGTCTTCTGACAAGCTTAATTCGACTTGTGTTACAAAATTGTTTGGAATTCGTTCAGACTTTACCGGTAAATTTTTAAGCTGTTTATTCATAGCCATTAACGTCAAAATGGTGTCTTCGTTATCTATAGTAGGCATTAAGTTTAACTGCTCAATATCTTCACGAATCAATTGACGAATAGGTGAAAATGCGGGATCTTTTAGTTCTTTTAAGCGCATATCAGCATCTTGCAACAAACTTATTGCTGCGCTCGTATCATGCTCAAGCCACATAGTGCGTGTAGCAATACGTATCAAGTATTCTGCTTCATGTAACAACCAATCACTTGGCTGGTTTTGCGATAACCGTTCAACGGCTTTTTCAAGTTGCGTAATTTTAACTTGGCTATCCGTTCTTATTTTAGCTATATCACTGGTTAAACGATCGGAAAAGGTTGATTGTTGCTGAGCAAGTAGTTGTTTAACTTTTTGCTCAATGCTAGCCAAATTTTGCTGTGTTTTTTGGTCATTACGGGTCAAACTTTGTTGTGTTTGCTTTAGCACGTCTTGCTTTATAACGGCTTGTTGTTGCATATCCCAATAATATAAACCACCAACGCCAGCACTCGCAGCTAATGCGATGATCAAAGAAAGCACGGCAGTTTTAGACAGTTTTTGTTGTTTTGTACTACTTGTATTGGTTGTATCAGTATTTTTTAAAGGAGTGGATACTTTTTCAGAAGATTTCATTGTTGATGTTTTCTCGTTGGCTGACGCTTTAGCTTTGTTAGTTACAGGCTGTTTTTTTTCATCACTCGGAGATTCTTTCTGTGCAGATGTGAGTGAAATTGAGGTGGAAAAACCTTGATCTGACTTTTCTTCAGTCGCTTTATTTTCTGAAGTTTTTGACTCATTTTGCTTTTTATCAGTCATTATTTTTTCCATGGTTATTGATAGCACTCATAATGGCTTGGTTATTCGCACCATTAGCATTAACGATGTTGAGTAAGCCCAGTTGTTTTGCTCGTTCTGCAATACGCTCACTCGCTACAATCCATGAACACGTATTTTTCCAGTCACGGTCTGAATTATTTATTAAGTGTATTATAGTTTCTAACAAGCTGTTACTGGTAACCACAATACAATTTATCTGTTTATTTTTCCATTCCTCAACAGGACTTTGTGTCATAGGAAGCCAAACTTTTTTATAACTTTCTAAATAATGAACGTTTGCACCGCGCAAACAAAGTTGCTGGGCAAGGTGCTCTCGTCCGCCATCCCCGCGAACAATAATGATATCGTGGTGATTTATGTTTCTTTCATGGAGGGCATTAAGCGTTAACAAACCTTCACTGGTATGAAGTTCAGGAGATACAGCGTTAATACCTGAGCGGGCTAAAGCCGCTTTGGTTGCATTGCCCACAGCAATAATGGTTTTTTGTTGCCAATAAGATAAATTAACAGTGCGATGAGCAAACTCTACAGCGGCGACGCTAACAAAAATGAGTATTCCTTGTGGGTATTTTTCGATGAGCGTCCGAGTGGTACTTTCATCAGTCAGTGGTTGATAATCGAACAAAGGGTGGCACCAAGCGCTGATACCTATACTTTTTAACTGTTGTGCTAATACACGCCCTGTTTTTTCAGGACGTGTTATTAATACGTGCGTATTACTGCTCGGCATATACCTGACGCAATATTTTATCAGCGCCTTTTGCAAGTAATTGATCAGCCAGTGTATTGCCTAATCTTTCAGCGTCATCAATAGAGCCTGTAATTTCACTGGTTAATATTTCACTACCATCGGTTGCACCAACTAAACCACGTAAAAACATTTCGCCATTTTCTTGAATGACAGCATAACTACCAATAGGTACCTGACAGCCGCCTTCTAAAGCACGATTCATTGCACGTTCTGCTAACACGCGAATACGCGTTGTTTCACAACCCAATGGTGCGAGCAAAGCTTTAAGTGCTTCGTCTGTTGTTCTACATTCAATACCTACAGCGCCCTGTCCGTTTGCTGGAAGCATCACTTCTGGTTCAATAAATTCTCGAATGCGCTCTGGCATTTCTAATCGTATTAAACCGGCTGCAGCAAGAATAATGGCATCGTATTCACCATTATCTAATTTTTTCAAACGAGTATTTACGTTACCGCGCAAATCACGAATATTTAAATCGGGTCTTAGGGCTTTAATTTGACACTGACGACGTAAACTTGAAGTGCCTACAACAGCACCCTGTGGAAGTTCGGCCAAACTTTTTATCGTATTTGATACAAACGCATCGCGAGGATCTTCACGAGGACAAATAACTTCTAAGCCTAAACCCTCCGGAAACTCTACTGGAACATCTTTCATTGAATGAACAGCGATGTCAGCGCGGTCTTCTAACATAGCGACTTCAAGTTCTTTAACAAAGAGCCCTTTGCCACCGACTTTAGCTAATGGCGTATCTAAAATAATGTCGCCTTTTGTCGTCATCGGTACCAGTACAACATTAATGTCAGGGTAAAAATGCTCTAATTGTGCTTTTACATATTCGGCTTGCCATAAAGCGAGAGCGCTTTTACGTGTGGCAATGCGTACAGTTGCTGTGGTCATTCAAATTATCCTGCGGTAATGGTTATTTCGGTGTCGGCTTGTATGCTGATAGCTTTTGATAAAAACTGCCAAAGTTCGCCGCCGCCACGTTTGTCTGTCCATTGGTTATTCTCATGCTGAAAATGATGGCCATTAAATTTAGTCGCTACCCATATTTCATGTAAAGGGGCTTGCTTATTAATGATGACTTTACTGCCATTTTTAAAGGTAAGTGTGAGCATGCCGCCAACACCTTCATAATCAATGTCGGTACCACAATCTTCTACGGCTTCTTCTATTTGAAGAATAATTTCTTCGGCAAGTAAATTGTATTGGCTGTCGTTCATTAATGCTTCCTTTTCTAGTGCAATGAAATTTATTCATCTTTGCTAGCTATTTGTTGGTCATGAGATTATAAAACGTCTATCATGAGAAAAAAATCGAATTAAATCAAATATGCGTAAACAAAATTCAATTATTTTAACGAGTTTTATTATATCAGTGCTTTTAAGTGGATGTGGAATTAAAGGTCCACTAATGCAAAAACCTGTGGAAGTAAAAACACAGGAACAAACTGATCACGCTAAAAGTGAGCAAAAACAAAACTCATCAGCAGAACTGTCGCAGGAAAATTAATCGTGGATTTTTTTAATTACAAAAACACATCACTCTATGCTGAAGATATAACAGTAACAGAGCTAGTAAAGCAGCATGGCACACCTTTATATGTTTATTCTCGTGCAACGATTGAACGTCATTGGCATGCTTTTGACCAAGCTGCTGGCGATAAACCACACTTAGTGTGTTATGCCGTAAAAGCCAACAGTAACCTTGCTGTTTTAAATGTAATGGCACGTTTGGGTAGTGGTTTTGATATTGTTTCGAAAGGTGAGCTTGCCCGTGTTCTTCAAGCAGGGGGAGATGCCAGCAAAGTAGTGTTTTCTGGTGTTGGTAAAAAATCAGATGAAATTACCTTCGCTTTAGAGAAAGGTATTTATTGCTTTAACGTAGAGTCAGCTGCTGAATTAACACGTATTCAGCAGGTCGCTCAACGTATGAATATGATTGCGCCCGTTTCTTTAAGAGTAAACCCAGATGTCGATGCGGGAACACACCCCTATATTTCTACGGGTTTAAAAGAAAATAAATTTGGTATCAGTATTGATGATGCTTTTGAGCTGTATCAGCATGCTAGCGGTTTATCACATATTGCGGTGAAGGGAATTGATTGCCATATCGGTTCTCAGCTAACCGAAGTGAAACCATTTTTAGATGCGCTTGACCGTGTATTGGCACTTGTAGACCGTTTAGCAAAAATAGATATTACGTTATCTCATATCGATGTGGGAGGAGGTTTGGGGGTTTGTTATGACGACGAAAAACCACCACACCCAAAAGAATATGCAAAAGCGATTGCTGAGAAGTTGGCAGATCGAGATATAACGCTGATTTACGAACCTGGTCGTGCCATTATGGCTAATGCTGGGATTTTGGTAACCGAAGTTGAATTACTAAAAACAAATCAAAACCGACATTTTGCTATCGTTGATGCCGCGATGAACGATTTAATTCGTCCGTCGTTATATCAAGCGTGGCAAGCGATTATAGAAGTTGAGAACGACGAAGTTTCTGACAAAAAAACGTATGATATTGTCGGCCCTATATGTGAAACAGGTGACTTTCTTGGCAAAGCACGTGAACTGAGTATTACTGAAGGCGATTTATTGGCTATTCGTTCATCAGGTGCATACGGTTTCACGATGAGCTCGAATTATAATAGCCGTCCAAAAGCAGCAGAAATAATGGTAGATGGTGCTGAGCATCATTTGATCCGTGCTCGTGAAACAATAGAGCAATTGTGGCAAGGCGAGTCTTTGTTACCACAGTAAGTATAAAATTGAATATGGGTAGTCAATGTTAGTTAATTTTTCAAAAATGCACGGTTTAGGTAACGACTTCCTAGTACTCGACAACGTTACACAAAATGTTTATTTATCTAATGAGCAAATAAAGCATTTAGCCCACCGAAATTTTGGTGTGGGCTTTGATCAAGTATTAGTGGTTGAACCGCCGTACGATCCAGATTTAGATTTTCATTACCGTATTTTTAATGCTGACGGTAGTGAAGTTGGTCAGTGTGGTAATGGCGCGCGTTGTTTTGCTAAATTTGTGCGTTTAAAAGGATTAACGAATAAAAATAAAATTAAGGTCTCTACACAGTCAGGTAAAATGACGTTATTTGTTGAACGTGATGGTAACGTTTCGGTGAACATGCCGACACCTAAGTTTGAACCGAGCCAAGTTCCTTTCACTGCCCAAAAAGTAGAAGGCACTTATATTCTGCGTAGTGACGAAGAAACGGTATTATGTGGCGTTGTTTCATTAGGTAACCCACATTGTGTTTTGACGGTTGATTCTATTATCGACGCGCCCGTTGAAACCTTAGGTAAAGCGTTATCGCATCATGAACGATTTCCTCAGCAAGTGAATGTTGGCTTTATGGAAATTGTTTCGCCAGACTATATTAAACTTCGCGTTTATGAACGAGGAGCTGCTGAAACCTTAGCGTGTGGCAGTGGCGCTTGTGCTGCCGTTGTTATTGGACAAACACAAAATAAATTAGGTCGAGATGTGACGGTAGAATTACCGGGCGGTAAGTTAAAAGTATATTGGAAAGGACCCGGTAACTCAGTAAAGATGACCGGTCCAGCAGTACATGTATTTGACGGGCAATTAAATTTGTAAATACACTTTGCAAAGTAAAACCTGACAAACCAAATGTATAAGACAAAAATGTAGAAGTAGAGAAATAAATTGAGCGACTCAACCCCAATACAGTTAGATGAATTAAGTTTAACGGATGATCTCATTGTTGATTATTTACATGATAATCCTGAGTTTTTTAATCGTAATCCGGAACTGATCAATCGCTTACGCTTGTCAGATCAGAACCGTGGTACGGTATCGTTAGTTGAAAGACAACAAAGTCAACAACGTCAGAAAATTCATGGGTTAGAAGAAGAAATTACCCAATTAATGGCGATTGCTAATCAGAATGAGCAACTTTTTGCCTTATACAGTGATTTATATTTGCGCCTATTAGATTGTAGCTCAGCCAATGAGTTACTTGATTGTTTGTATCAGGCAACGACAGAATTATTGTCCTTATCAGGTTTAAAAGTGTGGTTAAAAGAAAATACAGTAGTTGAACATTCAAGTATTGTAAAAAATGACTGTGCGGGTGTAATGAATAATCGTTTATCCAAAGATGACTATTACTTTGGCCGCTTACAAAAAAGTGAGCAAGAACTTATCTTTTCACAACAGCAAGAAGGTTCTGTTGTATTAATTAAGCTAAACCATATAAATGATGACATTGGCTTTATAGCAATAAGCAGTGCTGATGCAGATCATTTTGATCCGCGTATGGATACGTTATTACTCAGTCAATTTAGAAAACTTGTTGCTAAATTACTTTCTCAACAACTTTATAAATAACTGAGCTGATGAAATTTTACCGTCGTTTAGCAACCTTTCAAGCGATCAGCTTTGATCTTGACGATACCTTGTACAGTAATTATCCTGTAATGATGGCAACGGATACCAAAATGGCTGCCTACTTTGATGCGTTATTTTCAGTGAAAATTGCACCAGCCAATCGAGTGAAAAAGAGTGGATTTAATTATCTCTTTTGGAAGCCGTTTCATCAGCAAGTACTCAAAGAAAACCCTCAATTAATGCACCATGTGGGTGATGTTCGTTTAGCCACTTATACCTTGGGTATGAAAGTACAGGGTTTTTCGGATGACGTCGCCAAACATGAAGCACAAAAAGCGTTGGATTATTTCGTGCTACAACGTAGTGATTTTGTTGTACCCGAACCTGTCCATCAATTATTGAAAGGCCTACAAAAAAAATATCCATTAGTCGCTATTAGCAACGGTAATGTAGATACCGATAAAATAGGTATTTCACAATACTTTCAGTATCGTTTTCATGCAGGTGATATCTTTACAACGCCTCAAAATAATAATATACAACTTCGACAGAAACCTCACACCGATATGTTTGATGCGGCTTGCGATAAGTTATTAATAGAACCTGTGCAATTATTACATGTGGGTGATTGTGGCCGATCTGATATTTATGGCGCTATAAATGCCGGTTGTCAAACGGCATGGATTTCTTGTTACGATGTTGGCAAACCGTTGACTGTTTTACCTAATATTGAATTATCAAATATTAGTGAACTTCGTCACTTGTTATAATTTCAACTTTTCTAAGGCTATTTTCCCGTTATGGACGTTTCTGAACTACTTGAATCACTCAATGAAAAACAACGTGATGTTGTTGCCGCACCTCTACAAAACATGTTGGTTTTGGCTGGCGCAGGTAGCGGAAAGACGCGAGTTTTAGTGCAACGTATTGCTTGGTTAATGCAAGTTGAAAATGCTTCCTCTCATAGTATTTTAGCGGTTACTTTTACCAATAAAGCGGCAGCAGAAATGCGCGTACGTGTTGAGAAAACGGTTGAAGGTAATGTGCATGGTATGTGGGTAGGGACTTTCCATGGCTTAGCACATCGCTTACTTCGTATGCATTTTCAAGAAGCTAAATTACCACAAAATTTCCAAGTGCTTGATTCTGATGATCAGTTGCGTTTAGTAAAGCGTATAGTGCGATCGCTCGGTATTGACGAAAAACGTTGGCCACCAAAGCAAATGCAGTGGTATATCAACGGTAAAAAAGATGAGGGTATTCGTCCACAACATATTGAAGTCTATGACGACCCAACCGAGCAAACCTTTGTTAAGGTTTACCAAGGGTATCAAGAAGCGTGTGATCGAGCGGGGTTAGTTGATTTTGCTGAACTATTATTACGTGCTCATGAACTTTGGCTGAATAATCCGGTATTACTTGCGCATTATCAGCAACGTTTTAAGCATATTTTAGTCGACGAATTTCAAGATACTAATGCTATTCAATATGCGTGGTTAACCATTTTAGGTAAAACATCAAGCAAGGTGATGATTGTTGGTGATGACGACCAATCAATTTATGGCTGGCGTGGTGCAAAAATTGAAAATATTCAACGTTTTCTAAATGAATACGAAACACCTCAAACCGTTCGTTTAGAGCAAAATTACCGTTCTACCGCTAATATTCTCAATGCTGCGAATAAGCTCATTGCTAACAACAACAACCGTTTAGGTAAGAAACTGTGGACGGAAGATGAAGCAGGTGAAAAAATATCTATTTATACCGCTTTCAATGAAATCGACGAAGCACGTTTTATTGCGGGTCGCATCACTGATTGGCGTAAAAAAGGCAGTTTAGATGATGTTGCTATTTTATATCGCAGTAATGCACAATCACGCTTACTGGAAGAAGCATTATTACAAAGCCGCTTACCTTATCGAATTTATGGTGGACAACGTTTTTTCGAACGTTTAGAGATTAAAGATGCGCTAGCTTATCTACGTTTATTAAATAATCGTGATGACGATGCGGCTTTTGAACGTATTATCAATACACCAACCCGTGGTATTGGTAATACGAGCCTTTCATTAATACGTGATGCAGCACGCAGTTTAGAAATGACCTTGTGGGAAGCCTGTCAATTCATGCTAAAAAATGATGAATTGAAAGGGCGAAGCGCAAAAGTGATTCAGAACTTTGTCAGCGTCATTGACCAACTCGAAGATGACTCTAGTCATTTAGATCTTGATCAACAAGCCAACTATGTTATTCAACACAGTGGACTAAAAGCGATGTACCAAGCTGAAAAAGGTGAACGTGCAGAAGCAAGAATAGAAAATTTAAACGAGCTTGTTACTGCTTGCCAAACATTTGAAGCAGACCCAGAATTAATAGAAGAACAAACAAAGCTAACATCGTTTTTAACACATGCAGCGCTTGAAGCGGGTGAGTCGCAAGCTGACGATTATGAACCCGCAGTGCAATTAATGACGATGCACTCAGCAAAAGGTTTAGAATTTCCATTAGTATTTATTGCTGGGTTGGAAGAGGGAATGTTCCCTTCACAAAAGTCGGTAGAAGAAATTGGCCGTTTAGAAGAAGAGCGCCGTTTATGCTATGTCGGCATGACACGTGCGATGAATAAGCTATACTTGTGCCATGCAGAAAGTCGAAGACTTTATGGACAAGAAAAATTTCATAAAGCGAGTCGTTTTTTACGCGAATTACCCGCTGAGTGTACAGAAGAAATAAGACTGCAAAACCAAGTGAAGCGCCCTTCAACCAAAGGCAAGTTTTCTTCTACATTCACATTGGAAACGTTTGAAAACAGTGGGTTTAGTCTAGGGCAATCAGTTATTCATGCAAAATTTGGTGAAGGAGTAGTCTTAAATTATGAAGGTTCAGGCGCGCAAAGCCGTATTCAAGTAAATTTCGCTGATGTAGGGAGTAAATGGCTCGTTGTCGCCTATGCTAACTTACAAGCTATCGTTTAATGTCACGTGAAACGGATTATTTTTTTCATTTAATGTCATTATATAAATAAGGTTAGAAATTATATGTCAAAGCAATTGCTCGTAGTAGAAGACAGTAAACCGATCGCTCGTGTTATTAGACAAATTGGCGAAGCATTGAATTATGAGGTGACTGTTGCCACTACTCTTGCTGAAGTGGAACGTATTTTACAACATAAAGATGACTTTTTTGCTGCAACGATTGATTACGCCTTACCCGATGCGCCTCATGGTGAAGCAATAGCTTGCGTACTTTCATATGGTATTCCTAGTGTCGTTATGACAGGTAAAATGGATGAAACTACTCGACAGCAAATTCTTGCTCAACCCGTTGTTGATTATATTCCTAAAGAGAATAGTCAAGCCTTTCTCTATTTAAAACGTATTTTACATTGGCAAATAACAAATAGTAGTACCGGTATCCTTGTTGTAGATGATTCTTCTGCGGCACGGAATTATGTTTCTCAGTTACTAAAGCGCCGTAATTTTAGTGTTTACAGAGCAAATGATGGTGTACAAGCGCTTGAGCGTTTAAAGCAGCATGGAGACATTAAATTGGTTATCACTGACCTTGAAATGCCGGTTATGGATGGCATCGAATTAACCAATGAAATTCGTAAAATCTATAACCGTGATCAATTATCAATCATCGGTATTTCTGGTGCTGATAACGGTATGCACTCTGCTCGCTTTATTAAAAATGGTGCAGATGACTTTCTTCGTAAGCCTTTTTGTCCAGAAGAATTCTATTGTCGTATAACTCAAAACATTGAAAACTTAAATAATATTGAGCAAATACAAAAAGCAGCTAATACAGATTATTTAACGGACTTACCGAATAGACGTGCATTCTTCTCTAAAGCAGAGCAACTTACTCCACAGTATATTAAAAGAAATATGCCTTATTGCGTCGCTATGCTTGATATTGATTATTTCAAAAACTTAAATGATAGTTATGGTCATGATGCAGGCGATCATATTTTAAAAGTACTTGCATTATATATGCGTAAACATTTAGGTTCTGGTTTGCTTGCACGTCTAGGTGGAGGAGAGTTTGCTGTAATAATGCATGGAACAGATGAAGATCAGCTCTACACTAAATTAGATGATTTACGACGGGATATTTCAGTATCTCAGGTGACCCATGAAGAACACCATATCGTGTTTACCATCAGTATAGGAATGGTTGGTAGTAGCCACGAGGCTTTGGCTAAACAGATGAATCAAGCGGATGCTGCTCTTTATAGTGCGAAAGAAAATGGCCGTAATCAAATTAGTATTTTTGGTGTAGAAGACTGCTAGTTATATGACAAGGTTCACTTTAAGTTTGGACCTAAAAAAATAAAGTGAATAAACTATCTTAAACATAAGGTACATTAAATGAAAAAAGCAAAAGTGCTTATTCGCAAGTCATTGCTAATGCTTTTTTGTTTCATTATTTGCACCTCCGTTTCTACTTTTGCCCAAGAGCTGACTAGTGAACAAGTCAAAGCAGCGTTTATTTATAATTTTATTAAGCATGTTCGTTGGGACAACAAAGATATAGATGAAAAAAATCAATTCATTATCGGTGTTTATGGTGATGACCGATTTGCTAAATTACTCAATAAAATATTATCCGAACGTGTAATTAAAAACAAAATCATCAAAGTCATTCTCATCAAAAAAATTCGAGACGGTAGAAAAACTGACTTGTTTTTCTCTGCTTCTAATCGAAATACAGAAATTGCTAATATCGCTTCAATTCTGAGAAGCAGTAACACACTTTTAATTACAGATAATAGTCTAGATAAACATAGTGTTATGATTAATTTGATTAATAATGCAGAAAAGTCTGCTATTAGTTTTGAGGTGAATAAATCGAATATTGTTTTTGAGGGTTTGGAAATCTCTGCGGAATTACTACTACTCGGTGGTACTGAACTTGATGTTGCGACATTATATCGAGAAACCGAGTTGGCATTACAAGTCATTAGAACTCGTGAAGTCACTTTAAATCAAAAGCTTAACGAACAACAAAGTCAAATATCATCGACGATAAAAAAATTAAAGATCCTAAATGAAGATTTAGCCTTTAGAGAAAAAGTTGCTGGGAAGCGTAAGCAAGAGCTCAACGTATTAAAAAATGATATAGAACAACAGCAACGCTCGGTAAAAGCTAAAGAATTACAGTTAGAAAAAGTTGCAACACAATTAAAAGCGGCAAAAAGTAATTTAGAAAACCAACAACGTTCTGTTTACAATAAGGAAAAAGAAAATATTGATATGGCTGAAAAAATATTGGCTAATAAAGATATTTTACAAACACAACAACAACAAATAAGTGATCAAGGGATACAGTTAAATCAGAAAAACGAACAGTTAGAAAAGCGCAAAGAACGAATTGATAAACAAAGATTTTATCTTATTTTGATGGCCTTTTTTATCACATTGTTAGTGTTGATTTCTGCATTAGTAGTTTTCCTTTTTGTTAAAAATAGAAAGACAACAATAACATTAAGCCATACCCTCGAAAATTTGCAAAACATGCAAAAGCAATTAATTCAATCTGAAAAAATGGCTTCATTGGGCACATTAACCGCTGGTGTTGCTCATGAAATCAATACCCCCCTCGGAATAGCTGTTACATCAACAAGTTCTGCTTTAGAAAGTACGCAAAAAATTCGTGTTCACTTCGAGGAAAATAAGTTAACTCGCAGCGCAATGGAAGCTTACTTTGACGGAATGGAAAAAGCGTCGAACCTGAATACTAATGCTTTAGAGCGGGTTATTGAATTGCTGAATAATTTTAAGCAAGTGGCAGCAGATCAAATGGTTGGCGAAGAGAGAGAAGTTGATTTAGTCCAATATATTGAAGAAGTGATGTCTACGTTATCTGCTGAAATGAAGCGCTTTAGAGTCAGTTATCAATATAGCGGCGAAAGTGAGTTAGTAATCACGACCATTCCCGGTGCTTTAGCGCAAGTGTTAACCAACTTGGTCACTAATGCCTTAAAGCATGCTTTTGAAGATAAAATTGTTGGTAACATTGCTATTGAGTTATCAAAAACAGAAGATAACAGAGCCATCATTATATTTAAAGATGACGGGCAGGGAATGACTCAACAAGTCTTAGATAATATTTTTGAACCTTTTTTTACCACCAAAAGAAATTCGGGTGGCACTGGTTTAGGTATGAATATTGTTTACAATATTATTTGTCAAAAACTCCAAGGTACAATAAAAATAGAAAGTGTACTAGAGCAGGGATCCCATTTTTATATTACCCTACCGACGAAGCTAACTTATTAACTGTTTATCTGAAACCTGTTTACGTTTCTCTTTTCTTGATTTTAAAGAGTCAACGGTATAGATAACTAATGCTAACCAAATAGCCGCAAAGGTAAATAATTTTGCGGGTTCTAATGCTTCTTGATAATAAAAAGTGGCTAAAAAGAACATAATACTTGGACCAATGTATTGGAAAAACCCAAGCGTTGATAATGTTAACCTCTTTGCTGCAGCTGTAAAACACAGAAGAGGTGCGGTGGTAACAATACCAGCAGCTATTAATAATATGTTTAAATTCAAGCTATTTTCAAGCATGTTAGCCGTAGTACTATCAACAAAGAATAACCAATAAATAATGGCTAAAGGTAACATCATACTTGTTAAGGTTTTAAGATATCAGCCATGCGACAGAGCCTATCAACATCTGCGACC
>JASDWX010000124.1:0-38650 GCA_041890515.1 Alteromonadaceae bacterium | reverse complement strand
CGGTATAATTATTCGTATGGTTCACTTCATTTTGCGTGCTTTTTTTCTTGTAGTGATCAAGCAAAGTGTTTCGGGCAATGGTAAACAGGTAAGTCCTAAACAAAGCTTGTGGTTGATATTGTTCTCTGGCATTAATTATTTTTAACCAAGTATCATGACAAAGCTCTTCGGCAACCGCGAGTGATAAACCTTGTTTAACAAAAAAACGAAAAACGACTTGTTTATGCCTCTGATAAAGTAAATCAAAGGCTGATGCTTGGCCTTTCCCGTAAGCAAGCATCAGCGCTTCATCAGTTACCGATCCCTTTGAATGTTCAGCAGGTAATGCTACTTGATTCAATAGCCATTACTCATTGTTAGCAACCAGTTGTGGTGATAATGCTTGTGCAAGTTTTACCATATTTATGAACTCTGCTCTATAACCATGTGTGTCTTCACCTTTTCCTTGTTGTGCTAAAAGAATGATGTTGTCTAGCGCCATTGTAGAAAGGTTTGTTCCTCCTCGCAACAGTTGCGCAAAACCAGCAACCGCTGCAGAGAATTGATAGTTATTACTGGTATCATCAAGTTTGTTAATTATCTTTTTTTTGTTAATCGCTATCTCAATTAATTCGCTACTTTTTTCTGCTGGCGCTTTGTAACGTAAGCGTAAAAAGGCTAATTCATCACTCTTATTTTCATCGGATTGACTGCTGTTATTTTGATAACGTAAAGGATCGTTGGCCTTATTCGAGCTGTTAGTTAAACTGACTTCGTATATCGCGGTAACAGTATGACCAGCACCTATGTCGCCAGCATCGACTTTGTCGTTATTAAAATCTTCTCGATTTAGCGCGCGTGTTTCATAACCAATAAGTCTGTATTCACTGACTAATTGCGGATTAAACTCCACTTGAATTTTTACGTCTTTGGCAATGGTTAATAAAGTGGATGACAGCTCTTCTACTAAGACTTTGCGTGCTTCATTTAACGTATCAATATAATAGGCATTACCGTTGCCATTTTGAGCAAGTTGCTGCATTAATTCATCATTATAATTTCCTGTACCCAAACCGAGAATACTTAAATCAATACCTGACATTCGTTTGCTTTCAATTAAGTCTTTTAACGCTTGGTTATTGGTTGTACCCACATTAAAGTCGCCATCGGTTGCCAGCATTATGCGATTAATGCCACCTTTGATAAAGGATTGTTGAGCTAAGCGATAAGCAGCTTCAATACCTTCTCCGCCATTTGTAGATCCTCCTGCAGTAAGTTTTGCTAGCGAATCAATAATGGCTTGTTTATTATCACCCTTGGTTGGTTTTAAAACGGTGCCAGCTGCCCCTGCATAAACAACAATCGCTACGCTATCCTCTGGATTTAACTGGTTGGTGAGCATTTTTAACGCATTCTTCAATAGTCCAATTTTATTGGCTTGATCCATCGAGCCTGAAACATCGATAAGAAAAACTAAATTTGCAGCTGGTCTACTATTTGCTGCCATTGATTTACCTTTAATACCGATATGCAGTAGGTGTTTGTCGGTATTATAAGGGCTGGGGCCTATTTCATTGTATACAGAAAAAGGTGCTTTTGTGGGAACGGGGTAATCATAAGTAAAGTAATTAATTAATTCTTCGACTCGCACAACGTCATGTTGTGGCAAGGATCCTTGATTAAGTATTCGTCTTATATTGGCGTAAGATGCGGTATCCACATCAACCGAGAAGGTTGAAACAGGTTGTTCGTTCACCATTGATACGCCATTATTTTTTTGATGATTATATTTTTCATTATGGGTTTCGATAAAATTTTTCGACGGTGACATCGCGTACGTTTTTACACGGCTGAGAAGTAGCTGAGCCGGCATGTTTTTATAATAAACTGCACTAGCGATTTTTGCACCTTCTTGATGTTGGCTTAGGGTTTCACCTTCGAGTAATTGCCTCGTATCAGTTTCAGCTAGCTCAACAGTATGTAATATTTTTATTGCTGAACTATTTTCAGCCTGCGATTTTTTTTCAGTAGACTCTTGGGCACAACCTGCAATAAATAATGCCGCGGTAATTAATGATAGTGAAAGTGCCTTTTTCATATTTGTCTCGCTTGTTGAGTTTTGTGTAAGCTTGTATAGATGTAAACGACTGAGCAATGAAAAAGGGTTAATTAATTTATATTAATTGTGTTATCTACTTATAAAGCTAGATATTACTAAGCTACAGATATAAATAGTGGACTTCATAGTATGTAAAATAACGAAGTACAGTGTTATAGATTTTTAACATGTTTGAAGGTAGTGTGGCGGGGAGATCTTATTTATGCCTAATCACAGATAAACACCTGATTTTATTCATTTCCAAATAGATCAACATAGTCAATTGACTATGTTGATCCTAGTTATTCATAAAGTTTTGGATATTACTCGCCACTAAATCAATTAACCTTTGCTGCGATTCAATACTTGCCCAAGCGATATGAGCTGTTAAAGATAAATTAGATATCTTGTTATTCGTCAGGGCGCTTATCAAAGGATGATTAGCTGAAGGAGGCTCTTGTTCTAATACATCTAGAATGGCGTGAGATATTATTTTGTTTTTTAATGCATGAAGTAAGTCATTACTGTTAACAATTCCCCCGCGAGCGGTGTTAATGAGCAGAGCAGAGGTTTTCATTAACGCTAACGTTTCTCTATTGATTAAATTTTCTGTTTCAGGTGTTTGCGGGCAGTGTAAACTTATCACATCAGCATGTTGTAATACGTGTGTAAAACTATCGCGATTTTCTCTTATTTTAGTTGCATAAGGACGTTCTGCAATAAGTACCTGCATGCCAAAGGCTTGTGCAATAGTGGCAACCGACTTACCTAAGTTGCCGTAGCCAATAATACCTATTTTTTTCCCTGCTAGTTCATGACTTCCTTTCCCATGGAAACAAAAAGTAGGGCTATTTTGCCAATGTCCTTGTCGAGTATTTTCGTTGTGATGTGACGTGTTACTAAAATATTCAAGCATTTGAGCGAAGACATACTGGCTCACTGAAGCTTGCGAATAACCACTAACATTATTAACCAAAATACCCAGTGCTTCAGCGGCATTTAGATCTACATTATTCATACCAGTTGCTGCGATACAAATTAACTTTAACTGAGGTAATTGCTTAAGCATTTCTTTTGATAGAATCACTTTGTTGGTAATTATAATGTCAGCACTTTTACAACGTTCAATAACGAGGTCTTCAGTCGTCGTTTCATAGCAAATTAATTCGCTGACCTGTTCCGCTATATTGGTTAGAGAAATGTTTGCACTGAATGTTTGTTGATCTAAAAAGACGGTTTGCATCGCTGATATTCAAAAAGAAAGTGATAAGCCTAGCTTAAGGGAATTCACCAAGAAAAAAAACGGCAATCACACTTATTTATGTTTGCCGTTTTTTATTGTTGTTTTTTACTATTATTAATAGTGCTTAATTGAGTTTAACCAGGACGTCCATCTTCTCGGGCTTTAAATAACATTGGCCCGTAATAGAAAGTAAACAATCCAAAAGCAACTAACCAAAAAAAGCCACTAATATCAATAAATATCATTGTTTTTTCGGGCATTAACCAAGGTCCAAATACCCGTATTATTGACGATAGCGTAATACATGCAAAGGCGACTGACATCAATTTAGGTGGTGTTAACGGAAGGCCAGAGTGACCTAGAGATACACGAGAAATCATTGCTAATATCATACCGCCGATCCCACCAATCGTCAGTAAGTGCCAAATATGATTACTCGGTATTTCATCAACAATATAGCTAAATCCGAGTAATGTCAGGCCCAACCAAAAAAATTGAATCGCAAAATGTAATGACCATAAAAGTGGTACGCCAAGCGTTATCCAAGGACGCCATCTCAAAGAACGAATCAATTGAAATAAGCCTGCAACAATTAAAATAGCGCCAAAAAACATAGGTACAAAACCTACGAATGGATGTAATAGCAACATAAGCGTAGCAAGCAGTAAACTTCCATTGGCTAATCTATCTAATAAGGGGGTAGGCTTTGCCTTAGTCGTTTGAGTGCCATTTGCCGTGAACATAGGAACAACTCGGCCAGTCATGACGGACATTAAAAATACCACTAATAAAATGCCTGCATAACCTGAATAACTTAAGGAGACATGTTGCGGATAAATGGTCGCTAGATGCATTTCACCATTAGCAATGGTGAATAACACCAATAGAGGAACAAAGAATAAATTTCGGTATTGTTTAATCGCTAATATTGGCTTCGCTAGAGTATAAGCAACGGTTAACAAAAAGCTCAAATCTATAAGTGCACTTAATGTAGTGCCAAATAAATCGGGTACTAACATCACAATACGGCCTAACAGCCATAAGAAAAATAGTGCGGCAAGTGGTTTGCCTTTGATACTGGGAATATCTGTCCAGTTTTGTACCGCAGTGAGAAGAAAACCGGCAACAATTGCGCTACCAAAACCGAAAATCATTTCATGAATATGCCACCAATAACCATCTCCATAAGGGGAAAAACTTACTGCACCTCTATAAAGTAAAAGCCATAAAGTAATAGCGATTAAACTAAAAACAGCCCCACCTAGGAAAAAGGGACGAAAGCCTAATCGAAATATGGGGAGGATTTTTTGTTCTTCTTTTAAATCAGTAATTTGCATCATAGTGTGTGTGTCAAATAATGAGTAATGATATATTAACGTATTTCCAATAATAAACGTTGTGATAAATCAACGCTTATTAAAATTTATGTACCTGTCTTATTTTTTCAAATGATTAATGTTAACTGGCTGGTTTTTCTAATTGATACATTTCATCTGAAATGTAGTCTAGCTTTTCGGCTAACAATTTTTGGGCATCATAAATGCCTTGGTTATAAAAATGATTCCCCATTTCTTTCGTAAAAAAATCGAGGAGAAAGTCAGCATCAAATTGATCAAGCTCTTGATCAAGTTCGTTCGAAAAGTATTGTTGTAGCTTGTGAACAAGTAATTCTTTTTGTGCGATTGAAAACTTAATTTCACTCATCTTTATTCTCTACTGTTTTAGGTCTATTTAGTTTGCTAGATTATACTCATGACAAAGCATGAAGGTGAATTGTTTTAGTGAAAGAAACATTGAAAAAATGGTGGCATACCGATTGTCAGTTTTGCCTTAAATATCGAAGAATGTTTATTTGGTTAATTATCATGATTGCGATAGACGCGTTGTGGTTTAACCTTTTGTTTTAATTTTTTTAATATAGGAATTATTTATGGGATACCGTTGGACAGATTCATTAGAGTTAGCATTAGATTTAATTGAAGAGCACCCAGATGTTGACCCGCTTACATTACGTTTTGCAGAATTAATGCAGTGGGTTATAGCACTTGACAACTTTGATGATGATCCAAAGCATTGTGGAGAAAGAGTCTTAGAAGCTATTCAGTTAGCGTGGATCTCAGAAGTGGATTAAGTTTAGATAAATCAAATAACTATTTTTGATCCTGTTCAGGTAATTGATTGTTTTATAAGCCTCACTTGCACTATACTGTCGGCTAATATCATCATCGTGAATTATCACTATTCATCAACCACATGGTCTACGTAAAACATTATTATGCTAACAAATAAAAAACGTCCTTTATATATTCATTATGCAGGTCCAAGTTTATTGGAAACACCTCTGTTAAACAAAGGTAGTGCTTTTGATGAAGAGGAACGTACCAACTTCAACTTAATGGGCTTATTGCCTCCTCGTTATGAAACGATCGACGAGCAAGTTGAACGTGCTTACATGCAATACAGTAAATTTCAAACAGACTTAAATAAGCATATTTATTTACGTGCTATTCATGATAATAATGAAACCTTATTTTTTAAGTTAGTACAGGCACATTTAGCTGAGATGATGCCAATCATTTATACACCAACGGTCGGCGATGCTTGTGAACAATTTTCAGACATTTATCGTAGTTCGCGTGGGTTATTCATTTCATATGAAGATAGACATCATATGGATGATATTCTTCGAAATGCCACTAAAAATAAAATTAAAGTCATCGTAGTGACCGATGGCGAGCGTATTTTAGGATTGGGGGATCAAGGTATCGGCGGCATGGGCATTCCTATTGGAAAACTCTCCCTTTATACCGCATGTGGTGGTATCAGCCCTGCGTATACTTTACCCGTAATGTTAGATGTTGGGACGAATAATGAGAAATTATTAAATGACCCTATGTACATGGGGCGTCGTCATAAACGTATCAATCAAGAAGAATACAATGAATTTGTCGACATGTTTATCCAAGCAGTAAAGCGTCGTTGGCCTCATGTTTTACTGCAATTTGAAGATTTTGCCCAACCTAATGCAACACCATTGTTAACCAAGTATCGTGATGAGATTTGTTGTTTCAATGATGATATTCAAGGAACGGCGTCGGTAACCGTTGGTACATTATTGGCTGCATGTCGAATCAAAGGGCGAAAATTAGATAAAGAAACTAAACTTTCACACCAAAAAATCGTCTTTGTTGGTAGTGGTTCCGCAGGTTGTGGTATTGCTGAACAAATTATTGCTCAAATGATTAACGAAGGTCTTTCACCCGATCAAGCACGTAGTCAAATTTTCATGGTTGACCGTTTTGGTTTATTAACGGATGGCATGGCTGATTTACGTGATTTTCAACAAAAACTAGTACAATCAGCACGTGCTGTATCAAGCTGGGGAATTCCTGGAGAATATGCCACATTATTAGACGTCATGAATAATGCGCAGCCTGATATTTTAATTGGCGTTTCAGGTGTACCGGGCTTGTTTACTGAACAAGTGATTAAGGCAATGAAATTTTATTGCTCAATGCCTATTATTTTTCCTCTCAGTAATCCGATTAAACAAGTGGAAGCAACCCCAGAACAGGTCATTAATTGGACTGAAGGTGAAGTGATTGTTGCTACGGGTAGCCCCTTTAAACCAGTGGAATACCAAGGGAAAACTTTCCCTATCGTTCAATGTAATAACAGTTATATATTCCCTGGTTTAGGTTTAGGTATTGTTGCGGCTAACATAAACCGTGTTACCGATGAAATGTTAATGGTTGCGAGTGAAACACTTGCTGAAGCATCGCCCCTGGCTAATACAGGTGAAGGTGAACTCTTACCTCCGTTAACTGAAATTGCAAGTTTGAGCAAAAAAATAGCCTTTGCTGTGGCAAAAGTAGCTTTTGAGCAAAATCTTGCATCACCCATGGACGATGAAAGCTTATTAGCGAAAATAGAGCGCAACTTTTGGAAGCCGGAATATAGGCAGTATCGTCGAAGTAGTGTTTAAAACATAATTCAGCAGACATAACTTATAATCGCTAAATAAGCCTTCTGTGTCTTTCTAAGCCAATCTGATGATTGGCTTTTTTATGCGATTTATTTTAGCTGTAGGGAAATTGTGTCACCTATATTGAGAATATGAAATGCTCTCATGCCTAATAAAGTAGTTTTTTATTAATATTTCGTCTATAATCGCGCCAAAATTTATACACCTATTTTATTTTAAAATTTATATAAGGGCTTATCATGGCTATCGAACGTACTTTTTCTATCGTAAAACCTGACGCAGTGGCTAAAAACTTCATTGGTCAAATCTACAACCGTTTTGAAACTGCTGGTTTAAAAATCGTTGCTTCAAAAATGATTCACTTGAGCCAAGAAAAAGCTGAAGGTTTCTACGCTGAACATAGCGAACGTCCTTTCTTTGGCGCTTTAGTTTCATTCATGACTTCTGGCCCAGTAATGGTTCAAGTTTTAGAAGGCGAAAACGCTGTTCTTAAAAACCGTGAAATCATGGGGGCTACTAACCCTGCTGAAGCACTTGCTGGTACTATCCGTGCAGATCTTGCTGATAGCATCGACGAAAATGCTGCTCACGGTTCTGACGCTTTAGAATCTGCTGCACGTGAAATTGCATACTTTTTCTCAGATGACGAAATTTGCCCACGCACTCGTTAATCTGATATTAAACGTTGTTAATGGCGAAAATTCTGTAAGAAAAGTGCTCACTTACTAACGTAAGCTCCGCGCTATTCTTTTTGAGTTTTTATCATTAACTTAGTTTAATCTAGAAATAGAATATTAAAGGGTTTTACTGTTTTCAGTAAAATCCTTTTGTTATTTTTAGGCTTATAATAAACCTTAACTTTTTTAGTACGCTAACTCTTTGTTTTAAAAGTAGAGATGCCTAATTGAAATGGTTAAGGTTTGTTATAAATTGATATGTAAATTGTCATACTTTGTATAAAAGTTGTACAATTTATTTCTGTAATGTTGTTATTTAAAAAGTAGTAAATTATGAGTGAAGTGACTGAAGTTGTAAGCGAAGCCGTACCTCCGGTAAATAAGAAAATAAATCTATTAAACCTAGATCACAAAGCGATGCGTGAATTCTTTGCTTCACTTGGCGAAAAGCCATTTCGTGCTGATCAAATGATGAAGTGGATTTATCACTTTGGTTATTCAGATTTTGAATTAATGACTAATTTGAATAAAAAATTACGTGAAAAACTACAGCGTTTAACTGAAATATCAGCGCCTGAGATTTCAGAAAAGCAAATATCTACCGACGGTACGATAAAATATTCTTTGCGCCTTGAAGGTGGACAAGAAGTTGAAACTGTTTGGATACCTGAAAACGATCGTGCAACATTGTGTGTATCTTCACAGGTAGGTTGTGCACTTGAATGTACTTTCTGTGCAACCGCACAACAAGGCTTTAATCGTAATCTTTCTATGAGTGAGATTATTGGTCAAGTTTGGCGTGTCGCTAATGATATTGGCGCGACGCGTATTGCCGGAAAACGTCCTATTACCAACATTGTTATGATGGGAATGGGCGAGCCGTTATTAAACATGAAAAACCTTATTCCAGCGCTCGATACTATGTTGAACGATTTAGGTTATGGTCTATCTAAAAGACGAGTAACGGTTAGTACTTCTGGTGTTGTACCTGCACTTGATATGTTGAAAGAAAAAATAGATTGTGCCTTAGCTATTTCTATTCATGCGGGAAATAACAAACTGCGTGATGAATTAGTACCCATCAATAAAAAGTACCCGCTTGAAGAGTTTATTGCAGCAGCCGGTCGTTACATCGACGGTTCAAAAGCCAATAAACAAGCAACGATTGAATATGTGATGTTAGATCATGTTAACGACAGCACAGATCAAGCGCACGAACTTGCTATTGCTTTGAAAGATTTACCTAGTAAAATTAACTTAATTCCTTTTAACCCTTATCCGGGTTCGCCTTATAAACGTTCAAGCAATTCACGAATTGACCGTTTTGACAAGGTATTACAGTCATATGGTTTAACGGTGATCACACGTCGTACTCGCGGTGATGATATCGACGCAGCTTGTGGTCAGTTAGCTGGAGATGTTTTTGATAGAACTAAGCGAACAGCGATGAATTCATCAAAAAGTGAAGCAGCTAAAGAGCAAGAGATTTCAGTAAAGCTTGTCTAACACTTTATTCCCAAGGTGTTTAGGTATAATGTGTAATATTTACATTAAGATAAGTGACATTTTTCAATATGATTAAATTTATGCCGCGGTTATTTGTAACTAGCGTTATCGTTTTGTTAACTGTCCTTTCTGGCTGTGTAACACAAAGTTATGAAAATGACAGTGACACACCTGTTGTAGAAAGTGACTCAAGTGATAATGACATGGCCATGACCCGTATAACCTTAGGTCTTGGCTACTTAAACATGGGTAATACCACACAGGCTAAATTAAATTTAGAAAAAGCCAAGCGTTTTTCACCCAACTTGTCAGAAGTTTATACTGCTTTTGCACATTATTACGATGTTGTTGGCGAACCAGCGCTCGCGACTAGCTCCTATGAAAAAGCGTTATCAATAAATCCAAATAACCCCGACACATTGAATAACTATGGCGTTTTTCTATGTCGAAATGAAAAGTATGAAGCTTCTGAAACGTACACGCTAAAAGCGATAGACATCCCTACTTACTTAATGGTTTCTCAAAGTTACGAAAATTTGGCACTTTGTCAATTAAAAGCAAATGATTTTGTAAAAGCAGAAAAATACTTCACTAAATCTATTCAACATAGTCCAAATCGTGCGTCAGCCTTATTACAAATGGTACGTTTACAATATGCTTTAGCTGACTATAAAAGTGCTCAGGGGTATTTGCAACGTTATGAAAAAGCAATACGTCGATTTAGTCCCGAAGCCCTAGCACTGGCTTATAAAGTATTTAATAAACAGCGTAATCGTCGTGTAGCTAAAAATTATGCCGGTATGTTGCTGAAAATGTTTCCCAATTCTTATCAAGCTAAACAATATATTCTAAATGAGCTTGAACATATCGAAGCGGATGATTTAGCAAAAGCTTACCAAGCTTCCAATGTTGATACCTTACGTTCACTTCCTAGTAAGCGTGTCGTGGTGTTATCACCCAAAAAGTCTAAAAAGGTAAACCCTTTAAAAATAGATGAAAAAGAAAATCTTGCTGCAAGCACTGTTATTGAAACGACTAAAAGTAACCAAAGTAACCAAAGCAAATCTAATAAGGTTCTTAGCCCTAAAATACATATAGTTCAATCAGGTGACAGCTTATTTACTATATCAAAGAGATATAATATTCATATGTATACATTAGAGCGCTGGAATAACATTTCACGCAACAATGTATTGAAGTTAGGTCAAAAACTGTATGTCACTGACCCAGAAAAGATAAATATGTCGACAACTCATCGTGCTACTAAAAATACTGTACAAGAGAAAACCCAATGAAGCCTATTGAACAAACGAATAATGTTACCAAGGTAAAAGCGGATTCATCACAAGATGAAACGCTTAAAAATACTCCAGAAGAACTTTCTGAAAATATGGAAGTTACGGGGCCTGGAAAAATGTTGAGTGATGCTCGAAAGAAAATGGGGTTAACGCAAGAAGCTGTAGCAATAAAGTTGAATTTTCGTGCAACGTTAGTGGATGAAATAGAAAATGAAGTGTTTAATACCAGTTTGCCAGAAACTTTCAATCGTGGTTATTTACGTAATTATGCAAAGCTAGTCAATGTTTCTCAAGTAGATGTGATGGCGAGTTATGAGCAATTAAATGTTGCTAAAACACAAGCATCTGAACTACAAAGTTTCTCTAAGGGTACTGAAAAGTTAGCAGAAAGCAACCGTATCATGTGGGTCAGTTATTTAATTTTAGCCATACTTATAGGTTCTACAGTTGTATGGTGGATGCAAAACAATACAGAACAAGCTTTGAAAGAAGTAACGATAAGCAGTGAAAATCAACAAACGGATTTACGCAATGATGATCAAGTCAGTGAAACATTATCACCTTCAGTTGAACGCATTGATGCTGACAATACAACGGTTGATAAAACTGATACTGATAATGTAATAGAAGCGCCATCAGCACCTCTCATTGAATTAAATCAAGATAGTTCGAATGTAACGACGCCAGTAACTCAAATAGAAAATGTGCAAGTTGATGAAAAAGACGCAGAACACATTGAAAATATATCATTAAGTGAGGCAGAAGTGACGTTAACCAATGTTACCTTTACGTTCTCGGGAGATTGTTGGGTAAATATTTCAGATGCGACAGGCGAACGTATTGCATGGGGTGTAAAAAAGTTAGGCTACGTAATGAAAATATCAGGGCAAGCGCCTTTTAATGTTACTCTAGGAAAACCTGAATTAGTGGCAATAAAATTTTCAGAAGAAATTATTGATATGAGCCAATTTAACGTCGGTAATATCGCTAAGTTTACTTTGCCCGTTACGAATTAATCATTAGCATTTTGTATAAATAATGTTTGTCATGTCAGAGTGATTAACCACTAAAGTTGTGAATTATTATGTTTAAAGAGTCTCCAATCATCCGTCGTAAATCTCGTCAAATCATGGTGGGCAATGTCCCTGTGGGTGGCGATGCACCAATCACCGTTCAGTCAATGACAAATACATTAACCACAGATGTAGCAGCCACTGTTGCTCAAATCAAGGCATTAGAAGCTGTTGGTGCAGATATTGTACGCGTGAGTGTGCCGACTATGGATGCCGCAGAAGCTTTTCGTGAAATTAAAAAACAAGTCAAAGTACCCCTCGTTGCCGATATTCACTTTGATTACCGTATAGCACTTAAAGTGGCTGAATACGGGGTGGACTGTTTACGTATTAATCCAGGTAATATTGGTCGTGAAGACCGGGTTCGAAGTGTGGTTGAATGTGCACGTGATATGAACATTCCGATTCGTATCGGTGTGAATGGCGGTTCTTTAGAAAAAGACATCCAAGAAAAATATACTGAGCCAACACCTGAAGCCTTATTTGAATCAGCAATGCGTCATGTCGATATTCTCGACAGATTAAATTTTAATCAATTCAAAGTCAGTGTAAAAGCCTCTGATGTTTTTCTCGCGGTTGAATCGTATCGGTTATTAGCAAAACAAATTGATAATCCTCTTCACCTTGGTATTACCGAAGCAGGCGGTTTACGCTCTGGTTCTGTAAAGTCATCAGTAGGTTTAGGTTTATTATTGGCGGAAGGTATTGGTGATACCTTACGTATTTCTTTAGCCGCTGATCCGATAGAAGAAATTAAAGTCGGCTTTGATATTTTAAAATCACTAAAATTACGTAGTCGCGGCATTAATCTTATTGCATGCCCTAGTTGTTCACGCCAGGAATTTGATGTTATTGCAACAGTTAATGCATTAGAGCAACGCATTGAAGATATTTTAACGCCAATGGATGTTTCCATTATAGGTTGTATCGTCAACGGACCCGGTGAAGCGCTTATTTCAGATTTGGGTCTAACAGGCAGTAGTCGAAAAAGTGGTTATTACTTAGACGGTATACGCCAAAAAGACCGTTTTGACAATAAGAACTTGGTTGACCAACTTGAAGCAAGAATTCGTGCAAAAGCAAAATTACTTGATTTCGCGAATAAAATTGCAGTGAAAGAAATCGAGTAGACTAGCAACCTAAAAAGAGCGAAGCGTAATACTATTTACGTTTCGTCACAAACTGCCTATAATGCGCGCTGCATTTACTATTTCCCGTTTATATAATTACCTATTTAGTACAGTAGATAAGAGAGAACTTTACTTTGAGTAAAACATTACAAGCCGTCAGAGGAATGAACGACTGTTTACCTTCTGAAACACCTATTTGGCAAATGGTTGAAACGGTTTTACGCCGAGTAGCAAGTAACTATGGTTTTGCTGAAATTCGTATGCCTATTGTAGAATCTACCGCGCTTTTCAAACGCTCTATTGGTGAAGTTACTGATATTGTAGAAAAAGAAATGTACACCTTTGATGATCGTAACGGCGATAGCTTAACATTACGCCCAGAAGGTACTGCTTGTTGTGTACGCGCCGGCAACCAACATGGTTTACTTTATAACCAAGAACAACGTCTGTGGTACATGGGGCCAATGTTTAGGCATGAACGCCCACAAAAAGGTCGTTACCGTCAATTCCATCAATTTGGTCTAGAGGCCTTTGGAATTGCAACGCCAGATATAGACGCAGAAATTATTATGCTATCTTCTCGACTTTGGAAGGAACTTGGCATCAATGAGTTTGTCACACTAGAGCTAAACTCATTAGGCTCAAATGAAGAACGCGCAATTTATCGTGATGCTTTAGTTGTTTTCTTAACAGAAAAAGAAGATCAACTTGATGAAGACTCAAAACGCAGAATGCAGACTAATCCCTTACGCGTTTTAGATAGCAAGAATAAAGAGGTACAAGCGGCTTTAGTGGGTGCACCAAAATTAAGTGATTACTTTGGTGAAGAATCTAAGACGCATTTTGCCGGTGTCTGTCAGCGTTTGGACGCTGCAGGTATTAGCTACGTGATTAATGACCGTTTAGTACGTGGTTTAGATTATTACAATCGTACGGTATTTGAATGGGTTACTGATAGCTTAGGCTCGCAAGGAACAATTTGTGCCGGTGGTCGTTACGACGGTTTAGTTGAGCAATTAGGGGGTAAGTCAACGCCTGGTTTTGGCTTTGCCTTAGGCATTGAACGCTTAGTGTTAATGTTAACGAGCTTAGAAAAAGTAAATAACATTCGTAAACAAGTAGATGTGTATGTTGTTAGTTTAGGAGATGGTGTTGATATTCAAACAGCACAGCTTAGCGAACAATGGCGTGACCAAGTTAAAGAAATTCGCATACAAAACCACTGCGGTGGTGGTAATATGAAAAAACAAATGAAGCGGGCAGATAAATCCGGCGCACAAATTGCAATTATCATTGGTGAAGATGAACTTGCTGAACAATGTGTAACCGTGAAATATATGTGCGGACAACAAGAACAACAAAAGATGTCACTTGAACAAGTGCCAGCTTTATTAAACAGTTTAATTTAAGGTGAAGTAGTGGACGTTTATCAAACAGAAGAACAACAAGTAGAAGCCATTAAAGGTTTTTGGAAAGAAAATGGTACTGCCGTTATTGCTGGTTTAGTATTAGGTTTTGCCGGTTTTATTGGCTTTAACGTATATAAAGATAAACAGCTAGAAGCAGAAATTGCAACTTCTGATGCTTATCAAACTGTTATGGAAAGTGCCGGTAAAGATGAAGCGCTTTTTTCTGCTAGTGCGAATAAATTTATTGCTGAGAATCAAGACTCGAGCTATGCCTCATTAACCGCTCTTGCTTTAGCAAAGGAAGCTGCTTCTCATAAAGATTGGTCGCAAGTGGTTACACATTTAAACACTGCGATTGAGAATGCGACAAACCAAGGTGTTAAGGCAATTGCTAGCATCCGTTTAGCGCGTGTGCAAATTCAACTTGAGCAATATACTGAAGCATTAGCTACTTTATCTGTAACGCTGCCTGAATCATTTAAAAGTGCGATTGAAGAAGCTAAAGGTGATGCTTACTTTAAACAAGGAAAAGCAGAGCTAGCTCGTAATGCTTATCAAGTAGCGCTTGATGTAGAAGGCCAAGAAAATAATGGCGGATTACAAATGAAATTAAATGATTTAGCCCAATTATCATCTATTGCTAAATAAAGAGGCTGATCATTAATATGCTAAAAAAAATAGGCTTTAATAAAAAGTTGTTAGCAATAGCGCTATTGTCATTAGGGCTTGGCGCTTGTTCCTCAACCGATGAGGAAGATGAAGCGACTAAAATTGCTGAATTAACCGAAATTAATGAAGTTTTCGACGCTGATGTTTTGTGGGAATCAAGTGTTGGCGATGGTGTCAGTGATTATTTTTCACGTATTCAGCCAAGTGTTGCTTATGGCAAACTCTATACTGCGAGTCGAGAAGGTGATGTTATTGCTTTTGGACTTGAAAAAGGTGATGAGCTTTGGTCAACAGATTTAAGTGATTTAAAAAACGAACGAGGTTTTTTTGATAGTCGCCAATCCGCCTTATTAAATGGTGGACCGGTTACAGGCATAAAAAAACTATTTATTGGCAGCGAGAATGGTAATGTTTTCGCGTTGGATGCTGAAACGGGTAAAATTGATTGGCAAGGAAAAGTGAAAGGTGAAGTCATTGCTGCTCCTGCCATTGATGCTGGGATTTTAGTTGTTAATACTGCTTCTGGTGTTATCAAAGCCTTTAATGCCTCGAATGGTCAGGATGAGTGGCAAATTGAACAAGAAGTGCCTGCATTAACTTTACGCGGAGTGAGCGCACCAGCGATATCTTCTGGAGGAGTTATCGTTGGCTCAGCTGATGGAACACTGAGTGTTTATATACTTGAGAATGGTCAGCAAGGTTGGACGTTAGAGGTTGGTGAAGCGTCTGGCTCTACACAATTAGAACGTGTTATTGATGTTGACTCTGCCCCACTAATTTTTGGTGATAAAATTTATAGTATCTCTGTTAAAGGCAATTTGACAGCTGTTGATTTACGCACGGGTCGTATGATTTGGGAACGTCAATATTCGTCTTATCGTCAGTTGTCTATTAGTGGGAATACTATATTTTTAACTGATATTAAAGGTCATGTTTATGGCGTTGACCGTCAGAATGGTTTTGAAAAGTGGAGTCAACTTTCATTAACTAATCGTGGCGTAACCGGACCTGCGGTTGTGGGTAATTATATAGTTGTTGGCGATTTTGAAGGATATCTTCATTTTATAGACCAAACGACAGGTAATATAGTTGCTCGCCATGAAGTAGACAGTAGTGGATTGAATATTGCCCCAACAGTTCACGACGATATTATTTATGCACAATCACGTAATGGTGATTTACAGGCGATAAAAATTCCATAAGTTTTTTTATCAGCTAGAATTAAACGGCTCCATTGCATAATGCATTGGAGCCGTTGTTTGTTATTAAATAGAGTAAAAGTTTTGCATTTTGCATAACGGTGTATACTCTAAAATGAAGTTATAGAGGTAAACATGCTTCCAGTTGTTGCACTTGTCGGACGTCCTAATGTTGGCAAATCGACGTTATTTAACCGATTAACCCGAAGCCGTGATGCTCTCGTAGCAGATTATCCGGGTTTAACGCGTGATCGCCAGTATGGTCAAGCTAAAGTAGAAGACCATCCCTTTATTGTTATTGATACCGGCGGTATCAATGGTAATGAACAAGGTATTGATGCACTAATGGCTGAGCAGTCATTAATGGCCATAGCAGAAGCTGATGCTGTTTTATTTATGGTTGATGCGCGCGATGGTTTAACATCTGCGGATATTGGTATTGCTGACTATCTTCGTAAACAAAATAAGAAAATATTTTTGGTTGCGAATAAAGTTGACGGTATCGACGCTGATTCTGCTGTTGCAGAATTTTATGAGTTGTCGCTTGGTGATACGGTTCATAAAATTGCAGCGGCACATGGTCGTGGTGTTACGCAATTATTAACGTTGGCATTAACACCTCATATAGAAGCGCTTGGTGAAGCGCGTGAAAATGATGAGTTTGATGGTGAACAAGAATTTTCTGGCAAAACCGACGAAGAAAAGATTGCTGAAGCACCTTTTGAAAATGATAAAATCAAGCTTGCCATTATTGGTAAGCCTAATGTGGGTAAATCAACACTGACTAATCGTATATTAGGTGAAGACCGTGTTGTTGTTTTTGATGCACCAGGTACGACTCGCGATAGTGTTTATATTCCAATGGAACATAATGGTCGCGAATATACCCTTATTGATACTGCTGGTATTCGTCGCCGTAAGAATGTGACTGATGTCGTTGAAAAGTATTCAGTCATCAAAACCTTACGTGCCATTGAAGATGCCAATGTTTGTTTGTTAATCATTGATGCACGCGAAGGTATTACTGACCAAGATTTAAGTTTACTTGGCTTTATATTAGAAGCAGGTCGTTCTTTAGTATTAGCCGTTAATAAGTGGGATGGTTTAGAAGAGCATGTCAAAGATCGTATTAAAACTGAATTAGATCGTCGATTAGGTTTTATCGATTTTGCTCGTATTCACTTCATCTCAGCATTACATGGTACTGGCGTAGGACATTTATACGAATCGGTTGAAGAAGCCTTTATTTCTGCAACGAAACGTATTTCTACTTCAATGGTAACAAAAATATTAGATATGGCAGCGTTTGATCATCAACCGCCAATGAGTCAAGGTCGACGTATCAAGCTTAAGTATGCTCATGCGGGTGGATATAATCCACCCATTATTGTTATCCATGGTAATTTAGCGAAGAAGCTTCCTGTGTCTTATAAACGTTATTTGATGAATTATTATCGTAAATCATTAAAAATCATGGGTACGCCAATTCGTATAGAATTTAGAGAAACCAGTAACCCGTTTGCAGGTAAGAAAAAACTGAATTACACACAGCAAAAGAAAATTGCTAGAGCTACGCAAGGTTATAAAAAAGAATAATGTATTCTTTAAAAGTAATAAAAATTTAAAATTACTAAAGCCAATCATTTGATTGGCTTTTTGCTAAGTGATACATTGATAACTCATACTCTTAAGCCTAACTATTATGCCTGCAGCTCCTCAAAAAATAACGATAACGAATCGCCTTAATCGAAACCTTGGTTTATTACAATCAGGCTCCCTGATCACTATTGATTTAACAACACCGGCAGGGCAAAAGGCTAAATTCCGTAGTACATTTATTGGATATTTACCTAAGCAATATGTGCTGGTGCAATATCCTGAACCGAGTAAACTTGGTAACTTCTCTCAATACATCGCACAAGGTATGTTAATTACTATTAGAGGTATAATCGAAGGTCATGAAGGAGCTGTTGTTGCTTTTGTCAGTAAGGTTAAACAAACACTTCAAATTCCTTCACGAATAATTGTACTTGAATTCCCACGTTCAGTTAGCTTACAAAGCTTACGGTCTGCAATGCGTATAGATACTGAAATTATTTTAAAAATAAAAATTGCAAATGAGTATTGGCAAGCAACAATGATTGATATTTCTGTCAATGGCTGTCGAGTATTGATCAATAATGGTGAATCTCTTGTCATGGAAAAAGATAAATCAGTAGAACTTGTAGTCGAAGACTTTAGAGGGGTAGGAAACTTAAAGTTTATGGCACAAATTTGTAGTTACAAGTCACAAAGTAATGGGCTTTGTATCGGTTTAAAGTTTACAGAAAAAAGTAAAGTATCAGTCATTAAGTTACTACAACATACGGTGATAGCAGAAAATTAATTTTTATTAATAACTTGAGTAAACACGCGCCCATCATTTACCTGAATTGTTAACTTTTCACCTTCATCGACTTGAGAAATAGATCGTATTACCTGACCTTTGCTATTTCGACTCACACTGTAGCCACGAGCAATGGTCGCGAGAGGGCTAACAATATTCAATTGCTCAATGACGCTAACAAATTGTTCAGTTTTAGTTTTTACTAACCGCTGTAACCCGCGTTTCAGTCTTGCATCAAGTTGAGATATTTGATTTTTATTGAGGAGTATCTGTTTTGTAGGATCACAATGTTGTAAAGCTTGCGCTAGCTTTTCTGGCGTGCTTCTAAATCGTTCTAATTCACGCTGTATTGCTTTATCTAAACGTATATTTAATTCATCTGATTTTTGCTGGTACAGTTGGAGTTTTCTCTCAGGGTGAACTTGCGTTAATCGATGATTAAACGTTTGTAAGGTTAAACTTTCTGTTTTTATTTTTTGAATAAATAAATGCTGAGCACGTTTTGATAATTCAACTAATCGACTTTGTAATTCATTATTGTCTTGAGAAACAAGTTCTGCAGCTGCTGATGGTGTTGGAGCTCTTAAATCAGCAACGAGATCACTCAATGTTGTATCTATTTCATGGCCAACAGCACTTATAATTGGAATGCGGCTGTGGAAAATAGCATTCACTACATCTTCTTCATTAAAACTCCATAGGTCTTCAAGAGAACCACCACCACGACCCACAATTAACACTTGGCACTCTTCACGTTGATTAGCGAGATCAATAGCATTAACAATGTCATCTTTAGCGTGCTGTCCTTGTACAAGGGCTGGGTAAATGACAACGGTCATTGCCGGATTACGCCTTTGAAGTACAGAAATAATATCTTTTACTGCAGCACCTGTTGGCGAGGTAACAATACCGACAGTTTTTATGTTTCTAGGAATTTCTTGTTTGAATTGTTGACCAAACAAGCCTTGGGCATTAAGTTTACTTTTTAGTTGTTCAAATTGTTGTCGTAATAAACCTTCGCCTGCATCTTCCATCATTTCAATAATTAATTGAAAATCACCGCGCGGTTCATACAAAGAGACTTTTGCACGCACTAAAACCTGCTGGCCATTACGAGGAACTGAACTTCCCGCTAATTTAACTCGTCGGTTGTTGCCTTTAAACATTGCACAACGCACTTGTGATTTACTGTCTTTGAGTGATAAATACCAATGTCCTGAACTAGCGGCAACGAAATTTGATATTTCACCACATAACCATACGGTATTAAGTTCACTTTCTAGCATGAACTTTACTTTTTTGGTGAGTTCACTTACTTGTAAAATGTGCTGTGTAGCCATAAAGTGCTTACTTTTTCTTATGTTAATGCGATTTTAGGTATTATTATATATTTCTTTAAACTATGTAGGGATATTTATTTTAATTTATCTTTAAATTTATGTTGTTCTTAAACAACAAAACGGTTAAAATTTTGCCGCAATATTCCTACCTACACCCATGCCTTTTGAGAGATGTTGCGATGCTAAGAATTGCCCAAGAAGCACTAACTTTTGATGACGTATTACTTGTACCTGCCCATTCGAAAGTTCTACCCCACACGGCTGATTTAAAAACTAAATTAACCCGTAAAATTAATTTAAACGTACCGATGATTTCTGCGTCCATGGACACAGTAACAGAAGCTCGCCTAGCAATAACGTTAGCGCAAGAAGGTGGTTTAGGTTTTATTCATAAAAACATGACGATTGCTGAACAAGCTAAAAATGTTTCTAAAGTAAAGAAATATGAAAGCGGTATTGTTTCAGACCCTGTAACAGTTAGTGTTAATTTTACTATTGAACAAGTTATGCATAAAGCGGATGACTTAGGTTTTTCAGGTTTCCCCGTTGTTGATCAACACCATAACCTAGTAGGCATTATTACTGGACGTGATTTACGCTTTGAAACTGATTTAACAAAGCCTGTTTCTGCTTTGATGACAGCGAAAGAAAACTTAGTGACGGTAAAAGAAGGTGCAGCTCGCGAAGAAATATTAGGCTTAATGCATGAAAATCGTATTGAAAAAATATTAGTCGTCGATGATGCTTTCAAACTTGTGGGTTTGATCACCGCTAAAGATTATCAAAAAGCAGAAGATAAACCTAACGCCTGTAAAGACGAATTAGGTCGTTTGCGTGTTGGTGCTGCTGTTGGTGTTGGCGCAGGAACTGATGAGCGCATTGACGCATTAGTTGCTGCTGGCGTTGATGTATTATTAATTGATACCTCACATGGCCACTCTCAAGGCGTTCTTGACCGCGTTAAAGAAACTCGTAATAAATACCCAGAGTTACAAATTATTGCCGGCAATGTCGCAACCGCTTCAGGCGCAAAAGCAATGGCTGATGCCGGTGTTGACGCTGTTAAAGTCGGTATAGGTCCAGGTTCAATTTGTACTACACGTATTGTAACGGGTGTTGGTGTACCGCAGTTAACGGCTATTTCTAATGCTGTTGAGGGTTTAAAAGGTACGGGTATTCCAGTGATCGCTGATGGCGGAATACGTTTTTCAGGTGATATTGCTAAAGCATTAGTTGCTGGCGCGCATTGTGTGATGGTTGGCAGCATGTTCGCTGGTACTGAAGAAGCGCCGGGCGAAGTTGAACTTTACCAAGGTCGTTATTACAAATCTTACCGTGGTATGGGATCTTTAGGTGCAATGGCGCAAAAAGATGGTTCAAGTGATCGTTACTTCCAAAAATCTGAAGGTGAAGCAGACAAATTAGTACCAGAAGGTATTGAAGGTCGCGTTGCTTATAAAGGTCCAGTAGCGGCAATTATCCATCAACAAATGGGTGGTTTACGTTCATCAATGGGTTTGACTGGCTCTAAAGATATTGAAACCATGCGCACTAAACCAGAGTTTATGAAAATAACTTCTGCCGGTATGGGCGAGTCTCATGTACATGATGTAACAATCACCAAAGAAGCGCCTAACTACAGAATGGGTTAGTCGAACAGCTTATTTCTTTGCTATTTGGCCTAATAGCGGCATCAGAAGTACTCACTGACTAAAGTCAGCTCCGTGCTTCTTCTTTGCTCTTACGCGAACTAGCTTTGAACTAAACTATTCTTAATTTTTTCGGTAAATGGAAAAAAAAATAAATTCAAGCAGGCTGAGTGAACTCTACATAGAGACACTCAGCTTTTTAATTAATATATATTGCTCGTCATGAACAAGCATAAAGTTTGTTCATGACGAGCCGCTAAAGGTAGGAAAACAACATGAGTAAAGACATTCATGATCACCGCATACTAATATTAGATTTTGGTTCTCAATACACACAGTTAATTGCTCGTCGCGTACGCGAAATTGGCGTTTACTGTGAACTTTGGTCTTGGGACGTTACCGAAGAGCAAATTAAAGAGTTTAACCCAACAGGTATCATTCTAGCTGGCGGTCCTGAGTCGGTAACTGAAGATAATTCTCCAAGAGCTCCTGAGTATGTATATACTGCTGGCGTACCCGTTTTAGGTATTTGTTACGGCATGCAAACTATGGCAGAACAACTTGGTGGTGGTGTTGAAAGTTCGAGCCATAAAGAGTTTGGTTATGCTGCGGTTGAGTTAATTGCTAAATCTGCGTTATTCAACAATGTGGAAGACAGTATTGGTGATAACGGTAATGCTTTACTTGACGTATGGATGAGTCACGGCGATAAAGTATCGAGTATTCCTGAAGGTTTTGTTACTGTTGCAAAAACAGCAAGTTGTGCTTATGGTGCAATGGCTAACGAAGAGAAAAGATTCTACGGCGTTCAATTCCACCCTGAAGTAACGCACACTAAACAAGGTTTACGTATTTTAGAAAACTTTGTTGTTGAAATTTGTCAGTGTGAAAAATTATGGACTTCAGCATCAATTATTGATGATGCGATCGCTAAAATGAAAGCCCAAGTAGGTGACGATGAAGTTATCTTAGGTCTTTCAGGTGGAGTAGATTCATCAGTTGTTGCTATGTTATTACATCGCGCTATTGGCGATAAACTTACCTGTGTATTTGTTGATAATGGTTTACTTCGTTTAGATGAAGGCCAACAAGTCATGGATATGTTTGGTGACCACTTCGGTTTAAACATCATCAAAATTGAAGCTGAAGATAGATTTTTAGATCGTTTAGCCGGTGAAAGTGAGCCGGAAGCCAAACGTAAAATTATCGGTAATGTCTTTATTGACGTTTTCGAAGAAGAATCGAACAAACTTGATAATGCAAAGTGGTTAGCACAAGGTACTATTTACCCTGACGTGATTGAGTCAGCTGCCTCAGCAACGGGTAAAGCGCATGTGATTAAATCGCATCATAACGTTGGCGGTTTACCTGATTACATGAAATTAGGCTTAGTTGAGCCATTGCGTGAACTGTTTAAAGACGAAGTGCGTAAAATCGGTTTAGAGCTTGGTTTACCCTACGACATGCTTTACCGTCATCCGTTTCCTGGTCCTGGTTTAGGTGTACGTATATTAGGCGAAGTGAAAAAAGAATATGCTGACTTATTACGTCGTGCAGATGCCATTTTCATTGAAGAATTACACAAACATGACTTATACACTAAAGTCAGCCAAGCATTTACGGTGTTCTTACCCGTAAAGTCAGTAGGCGTTATGGGCGATGCACGTAAGTATGACTGGGTTGTCTCTTTACGTTGTGTTGAAACTATCGACTTTATGACAGCACGTTGGTCACATTTACCGTACGATTTCTTAGGGTTAGTTTCTAACCGTATAATCAATGAAGTTGATGGCATCTCGCGTGTTGTTTACGACATTTCAGGTAAACCACCGGCAACGATTGAGTGGGAATAAATTCCTCCTATATAGTTCATAAATAATAAAAGCCTTAACATTTAAACAAATGTTGAGGCTTTTTTTTATCATTTATTTCTGCGACAGAAGGTACTTATATTTTTTATTTCTTTATTTTTGTAATAAAATTGTTAAAAGAAAGACTAACGCTTTATTACTGATAAACAGTTAGTCATAAATTAAAGGAAAGATAAACGTTAATGAATAAAATAACGCTCGCACTTTTAGCTACATTAGGTGGCACTGTAGTATCATCATTTTTTTCTCCGCAAGTAGAAGCAGAAGATTCATTACAAACTATTGAAACAGAACATGCTCGCATTCATTTTCATAAAGACTACCAAGCCTTTGCACAACAAGTCGCGAGTAAGTTTGAACCTATTTATACTGATGTTAGTGGCTGGGTCGGTTTTGAACAAAACGACAAATTAGACTTTCTCATTGGTGACGATTTCCACCAAGCGAACGGCTATGCTATTCCCTTAACTGCAGGAAAAATAATTAAAATATTTTCAAGTTCTCCTCGCTCGGAAGAAGCACTCGGTTCATATAATGATTGGCTTGATTTAGTCATAAGTCATGAGCTCACCCATAAGATTCACATGTCAGAGCCAAGTCGTAGTTGGCGTTCAGCTCTAGACTCACGCTTACTTGAATCAGATATATTCAATTTTACTCGTTACCCGCGTTGGGTGACTGAAGGATACGCCACGGTAATCGAAACTGAATATACGGAGCAAGGGCGCGTAAACAGTGATTACATCAAAGCGATGTTGCAACAGTGGGCTACAGAAGGTCAATTACCTAGTTACGATACCTTAAATGGTAATAGTAGTTATGAAGGTAATCGTATGGCTTATAATCAAGGTAGCGCATTTTTATTTTGGCTACAGGCAAACTATGGTCAAGAAAAATTACAACAATTATGGAAACGTTCAACTGCAAAAAAATATCGTAATTTCGATAGCGCTTTTACGGGCTTATTTTTAGAGGATCCAAGAACCTTGTATAAAAAGTTTGTCGTGGAGCAAACGGTTTCAGCTAAAAAAACACAAATTTTAGCGAGTAACACCGGCAGTTTGTGGCAAAACAACAGTTTTAAAGTGATCAGTAGTGAACCTTCTCCGCAACAGAATAAGTTATTACAACTTGAAGTAGACGACAAAGGTTATACAACACTTAGTACTTTCGCGTTAACAGAAAATAACAAAGCAAAAGATGAGTTTTTTGCAGATAACGCAAAACTGATTGAAGCAGATAAGTTTGATGTTGCCGATAGTATGCCTGAAGTCTTTAATCGAGAAGCTGAAAGCGTAATTAGACCAGCGAAAAAGTCGCAATGGCGACAAGCACGTTGGTTAGACGACAATCATGCCTTGTTATTACAGTCTCAGTTACAAGACAATCAAGAATTAGGTTTTGAATTAGTGAAGGTTGAGCTAACGACGGGCAAGGTTAAAAAAATAACGCAATCTTTACGACTTCATGACTTTACGCTTACGCCCGATAAAAAATCAGTGATAGCGACCTCGCACTTTGCCGGTTTTAATCAACTGCTAAAAATTTTATTGGCTGACGGTAGTTATCAAACACTTGATAATAAAAGACTAAACCAACCCATGGACAACTTAACGATAAGTCCTGACGGTGAAACACTTGCGCTAATGGCTATTCATAATAAGCAATGGCAAATACATTTTTACCAATTAACGAGTCAACAATGGCAAGTCGTCAACTTACCGTTCACGGGAAATTATACCTCGCATTTACGTTGGCAAACCGACGGCTTATATTTTTCACAAAGTCATAGTAATAAGACTCAAGAAGTCAGTCCTGGTGTTAAAGACAATGTTGCGATTGATGTTTATCGCTTGCAACCCGATAACAAGTCTTGGCAGCAATTGACCCAAGGAGACAAAATTGCCACCAATGCATTTACCATGAATGACCAGCTAATTTACTTGTCAACAACGAGCCAAGGTCAAGATACTTATAGCCAAGAACTTAACAAAGATATCGCAGAGCAAAAGTTACCATCAGGTAATTATGAATTATTAACGTTTGATAAGTTGGTACCAGAAGTAAACTTAGTAAGCGATTTCTCGACCAAAGATTACGGTATTGGCCCACAAACAGGGATCATGACATTGACTACTGGCTATATGAGCGATGATGATAATGGTATTGATTTTGTTGTTCGAGGAGGAGATCCATTAGGCCGCTTACGCTGGCAAGCGGCGATTACTCGTGGAGACCAACAGGATCATGGCGCGATTTCTATTAAGAGTAATTGGCATAATATTGAATGGTTTGCTGAGTTTATTGATAGTAAATATGAAAATGATTTGTTTAAACGTGAAAATCAGTTATTCAATGTAGATCTGGCGAAAACATTTATGATATCAGACAGCAACCAGTTGAAAGTTCAACTAGGCGCGGGTATTGATGATATTGACTATTTTTCTGATAGTTTACTCACGCATGCAGACGATGAAATCAATCATTATGGCGTACAAGGCCAATATGCTTTTCAGCATAATATAGGCAGAATTAACTATGGTTTTTTATTCAATGCTGCACTTATTGATTATGAAAGTTCAAAACAAGAAAAGCATACGTGGCAAAGAAATGATGTTGGGCTTGGAGCTTTTATAAGTATTGAAGATTACGCATTGATATACAGCTATCAAGACAGCGAAGTGGATGATGATACGCCATTCTATGCGTTATTGACTCATGGTGGACAATTAGCAACAACAACGAGCCAAGTGTTAACGAGTCATCAAGTAGATCCAAGAGTGCCACTTGCATGGCAAACAGGCTTTCACTTCAAACAGCATAATGTCGAAGTAGATGTAGAAGGTTTTACACTGTTTTATTTACAACATGAAGCCGACGATAATGGCGCGCTTGCTGGTTATGGTGTTGAGTTTAATACATGCATATCAGGAAACATGACACCATTACTTGATGGCTTAACTGTGCAGGCTGGTTTTTCATGGTACGAAGAAAAAAATATCTTTACTGACTTAATTGAAGCACAAAGTCAGTTTTATCTTTCAGGTACTTATCAATTTAAGTAGTAAAAGTATAGAAAAACTAGCCTACGAACATAAAAAAACCATCGTAGGCTAGTTCATACTCAGTTAAATAAAACGGAGTAATCTAGATAAACTAGAAGCTATAAACGAGTGTTATAGCTGTTTGAGTATTTGTGTTTTCTTTTTCGTCTGCAACTTCAGTATTATGATCAATTTTAAAACTTATTTTAAGTTGTAACGTTGAAATTAACTTCGTTGTTAAAGAGCTTTCTGCTTGGTAGTTGCTGTTCTCGCCGCTTTCAGTTGCATATTTTGCAACGAATAACTGTTTGAATTCAACATGCTCATTTATTTTTCTTGTATATAATGCTTGTGCTTGAATAATAAAAGCACCTTTAGTTTCAGTATATTCTTTTCCGTTAACATCTTCTAAACGAACAACGTCACTTTTGTAACCAGGTCCTATGTCAGCATCAAGCGTGCCATTTTTACTTTCATACCAGCGACGACCCCAACCAGCAGAAATTGAACTTTGGTTTTCGAATCCACCGAAACGGTTATCATGGTATGAAGCATTTCCATAGATGTAGTTTGAGCGTTCAGTGTCGATAGTGTAGTTTGTTTGTCCTACAATTTTCCACTCTTGATCTGTTGTTTCAGAGTACTCATCACCATTTTCATCTTCAAGATCTGCTTTACGTGCAAGAAGATCAAAACGAACAGCGCTGCGCCATAAGTCTTTTTCATAATCGGCATCAAAGCCAACTTTAATATCAGTACTTTTATTGTCGCCTGTTTTAAATAGGGCACCTAATTCAGCTGACATGCTTAATGGATCTTTAGGTACTGCTTCTTCGGCAAAAGCATTAAGTGATAAGCCGCCCAATAGGGCCGCGGTTACTAATTTATTGTTCATTTTGGGTCTCTTGATTAACATGTACAGAAAGTTGAGGAAATGGAATTTCAATACCAGCTTTGTCTAATTCAATTTTAATTGCTTCTAACAAATCAAAATGTACGGTCCAATAGTCAGGTGTTTTAACCCAAGGACGCACGACAAAATTTACCGAACTATCGGCCAGTTCGCTAACACCAATGGTGATAGCTTGGTCTTTCAATACTAAAGTATGGTTACTAACCACATCGTTTAGTATTTGCTTTGTTCGTTTTAAATCTGCGTTATAACCAACACCTATTACTAAATCTATTCGTCGAGTTGGTTTAGCGGAGTAGTTGGTAATATTTCCATTTGTGATGCCACCATTAGGAATAATAACGGTTTTGTTATCACCTGTTCTTAACTGTGTTGAAAAAACATGCACTTCTTCAACAACACCTGCGGTCCCTGCAATTTCTACAAAATCACCGGCTTTAAAAGGTTTTAAGGAAATTAACAAGATACCTGAAGCAAAATTTGATAACGAACCTTGTAAAGCTAAGCCTATTGCAAGACCGGCTGCACCAACAATAGCAACTAACGAAGTTGTATTAAAACCTAAGTGAGAAATTGCTGCAATAAAGGCAACGATTACCACCAGGCCATAAACAAGGCTAGCGATAAAAGAAATTACAGTATCATCGAAATTTTTATGTTTGAGTACTTTTTTAGTTGCCGAGCTGATCAGTTTTGCGACAAATTTACCTATAACAAAGATCACAATCGCAATAATAAATTTGATGACATATGCTAATAGCATCGTTTGGTTTTCAGTAAACCAATGAATTATATTGTCCATTTTTTGTACTCCTTACAAAATTGCGAATAATTATAGTGAATTTGTACAATAATTTCTAATAATATTATTACATTTTTATAAAAAATACTTATAAAAAAAGGGCCTAAGCCCTTTTATGTTCAGGATGAACAGTATGTCGTAGTGCCATGGCCGTTCCTAGGCATCCATGCCTTCGCGGCATTAATGCATCCATGCACGTCGATGGCAAGGAACGACGAATGTTCAGGATGAGTTTATTTGACAACAGCAGCAAGCTTACCTGCATCGTATAAATCAAACATAGTCTCTAATGAAATAGGTTTGATTTTGTCTGCATTTCCAGAAGCGCCGAATGCATCATAACGATTGATACAAATCTCAGTCATCGCTTTAGTGGTTTCAGCTAAAAATTTACGTGGATCGAATTCACTTGGATTTTGGGCTAAGAAACGACGAGTTGCACCTGTTGAAGCTAAGCGTAAATCGGTATCAATGTTGATTTTACGAACGCCATGTTTAATACCTTCACAGATTTGTTCTACTGGAACACCGTAAGTTTCAGGAATTTCACCACCAAACTCATTGATAATAGCTAACCATTCTTGTGGTACTGAAGATGAACCATGCATGACTAAATGCGTGTTCGGAATACGAGCATGAATCGCTTTAATACGGTCAATGGCTAAAATGTCGCCTGTAGGTGGTCTTGTGAATTTGTAAGCACCATGTGAGGTACCGCAGGCGATGGCTAAAGCATCAACTTGTGTTTTCTTTACAAAATCAGCTGCTTCTTCAGGGTCTGTTAACATTTGTTCTAATGTTAATATACCTACTGCACCAATACCGTCTTCTTCACCGGCTTCACCAGTTTCTAACGAACCTAAACAACCCAATTCCCCTTCAACTGAAACACCACAAGCATGTGCCATTTCAACAGTACGACGTGTAACGTCAACATTGTATTCGTAGCTTGAAGGTGTTTTACCGTCATCCATTAAAGAGCCATCCATCATTACTGATGAAAACCCCATTTGAATTGAACGTTGACAAACACTTGGTGAAGTACCGTGATCTTGATGCATAACAACGGGGATATGTGGGAATTCTTCAATCGCAGCTAGAATTAAATGACGTAAAAAAGGAGCGCCAGCGTATTTACGAGCACCTGCAGAGCCTTGAAGAATTACCGGGCTATTGGTTTTATCTGCGGCGATCATTATTGCTCTAACTTGTTCTAAGTTGTTAACGTTAAAAGCAGGAATACCGTATCCATATTCTGCAGCGTGATCTAACATTTGGCGCATAGAAATTAAAGCCATTGAACTACTCCTAAGTGTTTAAATAAGTCATAAAGTGTGTTTTAAGCTTTAAAATGCAGGTTTCATTATGAAATTTAAGCTTTCGTAACGTAAGTATATCAGATAAGAAATTGTCATGGCAAAAGAAAAAAAAAAGGGTTCGCAGGTTTTTATATCTTTGTATTATCGCTAATTTAAATAATGTTCGATAATTACAATCAATTTCCATCTTTAACACGTTAAATGAAAGAAATTTATCCTTTTGTTTTGTAAGTTTACAACGAAAGAGTGAAATAATAGTGAAAGATAATTTTATGGTTTGTATAAAAATGTCGATAATAATAACGATGTTTTATAAAAAAGCCCCTATTACATAAGTAAACAGAGGCTTTGTGTAAATCATTCTTGAGAACGCAGTCTGAAGATAATAATTTATGCTTTAGCGCGTTCTTCCAAAATAGCAACCGCAGGAAGTATTTTGCCTTCTAAAAACTCTAAGAAAGCTCCGCCTCCGGTCGAAATATACGATACTTTATCGGCTATGTTATATTTATCAACAGCAGCTAACGTGTCTCCACCACCAGCAATTGAAAAAGCGGAACTTGCTGCAATCGCTTTAGCAATAGTTTCTGTGCCTTTGCCGAATTGGTCAAATTCAAAAACACCGACAGGTCCGTTCCAAACAATAGTACCTGCATTTTTAATGATTTGTGCTAATGCTTTAGCTGAATCTGGCCCAATATCAAAAATCATATCTTCATCAGTGACATCATTTACTGACTTTAATGTTGCTATTGCCGTTTCTGAAAATTCGGTACCTGTAATGACATCAGTAGGAACAGGGATATCGCCATCATTCGATTTTGCTTGTGCCGTTAAACGATTCGCTTCATCAAGTAAGTCTTTCTCGTATAATGATTTACCCACATTATGACCATTTGCGGCAATAAAGGTATTAGCTATACCGCCACCAACCACAAGTTGGTCAACAATTTTAGCTAAAGAATCAAGTACTGTAAGTTTTGTTGAAACTTTTGAGCCACCAACAATCGCAACTAATGGACGAGCAGGGTTATCAAGTGCTTTACCGAGTGCTTCTAATTCACCTGATAATAACGGGCCAGCACAAGCTATAGGTGCAAATTTTGCTACACCATGCGTACTCGCTTGCGCGCGATGAGCGGTACCAAAAGCATCCATAACAAAAACATCACAAAGTGCAGCTAACTTTTTAGCTAAAGCATCATCATTTTTCTTTTCGCCAATATTAAAACGAATATTTTCAAAAATAACTAATTCACCGGCTTTTGCATCAACACCGTCTAAGTAGTCCGTTGACAAATGAACGGGAGCATTAAGTGCTGCAGCTAAATAGTCAGCAACAGGTCTTAATGAAAATTCTTCGTTGTACTCACCTTCTGTTGGACGACCAAGGTGTGACATTATCATCACTTTTGCACCCGCATCTAAAGCGAGTTTAATCGTAGGTAAAGCGGCTCTTAATCGAGCATCAGAGGTTATTTTTCCGTCTTTAACAGGTACGTTGAGATCTTCACGGATCAAAACTCTTTGATTGGCTAGCGCCAAGTCGGTCATTTTAATTACTGACATTTGCTGTTTCCTATAAGATAAGTTTAAAAATTATGTTTATTGGTTTAATTTATTTTTCGTTGGTCTAAATTGTATGCGCCATGGCTTTGGCAGTATCGATCATTCGATTCGCAAAACCCCACTCGTTATCGCACCACACGAGCATTTTTACTAATCGTTTATGGCTAACGCGTGTTTGGTTACCGTCAACAATACAAGAATGTGGGTCGTGATTAAAATCCACCGAAACGAGGGGCTCTTCGGTATAACCCAAAATTCCTTGTAAACCGTTATTTTGTGCTTTGATTATTGCTTGATTGATTGCATTAATATCAACATCTGCCGATAACGTTAAGCTTAAATCCATTGCTGTTACATTGATGGTTGGCACTCGAACAGCAATCGCTTCAAAACGTCCTGAAAATTTAGGCAGTATTCTTTCAATACCCATCGCTAACTTAGTATCAACAGGAATTATAGATTGGCTTGCCGCTCTACTACGACGTAAATCAGGATGATAAGCATCGATAACTTGTTGGTCATGCATAGAAGAATGAATAGTCGTAATACTGCCACTTTCAACGCCAAAAGCTTCATCAATGACTTTGATCACAGGAACAATACAATTGGTTGTACATGAACCGTTAGAAACTATTCTATCGGTTGCACTGAGTTGTTGGTGGTTAATGCCATAGATAATCGTAGCATCAACATCTTGTTCACCAGGATATGAATAAAGTACCTTACTCGCACCTTGGCTTAAATGAAGTTTACCATCGTGTTGATTGGCAAATTTCCCCGTACAATCAAGAACGATATCTACTTTGTGCGCTTTCCATGGTAAGTCGATAAGTGATTTTTCATGGCTAAGTTCAATTACATCACCTGCAATAACTAATTGCTTACCTGATAATTCAACTGAAAATGGGAAGCGGCCATGTGTCGTATCGTACTTTAATAAATGTGCGATACCTTTCGGTTCGGCAAGTTCATTAATGGCAACGAGCTTTAAGTGACTATGATCAGCATTCTCGTATAACGCACGAGCAACACTTCGACCAATGCGGCCAAAACCATTGATAGCAATGTTTATAGACATAAATTGAAAATTACCCGAGGTGAAAGTATCCTCAAACTACTGATTTCTGCAGTTTGAGGATTGGTGCAAAGTGCTATAGTTGGTTTACAGTTTTTACTACGTTTTCAACGGTGAAACCAAAATGTTCAAGTAAAACGTTACCTGGTGCAGATTCACCAAATGTTGTCATACCGACAACAGCGCCACCAAAACCAACATACTTATACCAAAAATCAGTATGAGCAGCTTCAATAGCGACACGTTTTGTTACTGATGAAGGTAAAACTGATGCTTTATATTCGCTTGATTGTGCGTCAAAAGTATTGGTAGAAGGCATAGATACTACGCGAACTTTCTTACCCTCAGCGGTTAACTGTTTTGCAGAATCAAGTGCTAAAGAAACTTCAGAACCCGTCGCAATTAATATAACGTCAGCTGTACCTTCACAATCTTGTAAAACGTAAGCGCCTTTAGCAATGTTTGCTACTTGGTCATTGTTACGCGCAACCGCCGGTAAACCTTGGCGAGAGAATATTAGTGAAGTAGGGCCAGTTTTACGTTGAACGGCTGATTTCCATGCAACGACAGACTCTGTCGCATCACACGGACGCCATGTATCCATATTTGGTGTAGTACGTAAATTCGTTAATTGCTCAACAGGTTGATGCGTTGGACCATCTTCACCTTGACCAATTGAATCGTGGGTATAAACAAAAATGTTTTGAATACCCATTAATGCAGACATACGAACCGCGTTACGGGCGTATTCCATAAACATCATGAATGTTGCGCCGTAGTTAATAAAACCACCGTGCAATGAAACACCATTCATAATACCGCTCATGCCAAATTCACGAACGCCGTAGTATATGTAGTTACCAGCAGTATCTTTTTCAATGCCTTTAGAACCCGACCACAATGTTAAGTTAGAACCCGCTAAATCGGCAGAACCGCCTAATAACTCAGGTAAAATAGCGCCAAAAGCTTCAATGGTATTTTGTGACGCTTTACGTGAGGCAATGTTTTCGCCTTTTTCTTGGCAAGCGAGTACTAGTGCATTTGCTTTTTCTTCGAAATCGCTTGGTAAGTCACCTTTGATGACACGACGCTCATATTCAGCGGCAAGTTCTGGGTGAGCTTCTTGGTATGCAGAAAATTGGTCATTCCAAGAACCTTGGCTTGATTGACCTTTTTCTTTTTGATCCCAATCAGCGTAAACGTCGCTTGGGATTTCAAAAGGAGCATGCGGCCAATTTAATGCTTTACGTGTTGCTGCAATTTCGTCATCGCCTAATGGTGCGCCATGACAATCATGTGTGCCTTCTTTATTAGGCGAACCAAAACCAATAATGGTTTTACAACAAATCATTGAAGGTTTGTCCGTTACCGACTTAGCTTCAACAATAGCAGCAGCGATAGCAGCCGAGTCATGTCCGTCAACACTAATGACATGCCATCCGTATGCTTCAAAACGTGCAGGTGTATCATCAGTAAACCAACCTTCAACTTTACCATCGATTGAAATACCGTTGTCATCCCAAAAGGCAATTAACTTTCCTAAACCTAAAGTCCCAGCTAATGAAGAGACTTCATGTGAAATACCTTCCATTAAACAACCATCGCCTAAGAAACAATAAGTATTGTGATCTACGATGCTGTGGCCTTCACGGTTAAATTGTGCGGCTAGTGTTCTCTCTGCAATTGCCATACCTACCGCATTCGATAGACCAGCGCCTAATGGACCTGTTGTAGTTTCAACACCTGGCGTGTAACCATATTCAGGGTGTCCAGGCGTTTTTGAATGTAATTGACGGAAGTTTTTTAACTCTTCAATTGGTAATTCATAACCCGTTAAATGTAATAAAGAATAAATAAGCATGGAACCATGACCGTTTGACAATACAAACCTGTCGCGGTCAGCCCAGTTAGGGTCTGTTGGATTATGCTTTAAAAAATCGCGCCATAATACTTCGGCAATATCTGCCATGCCCATTGGGGCTCCAGGGTGTCCTGATTTCGCTTTTTGTACGGCATCCATACTTAAAGCTCTAATTGCATTGGCCAATTCTTGACGAGACGGCATATAAACTCCAAATCTTTATAATATTTATACTTAATCAAATTAAGTATATGAGGGTGAAAGTGGCGCTATTTTCGCCTAGACCGTACCTAAACTGCAAACGATATTATGCAAATATGCGTTTTTTTTGGTATTAGATAGTTCAAACAGTACAAAACCCCAATAATGTTAATGGATTGTAATTATAGAGGTGTTTGAATTTTAAACGATACTTTTACTTTTATATTGTTGAATTATAGAAACTAATCGTATAGATTGGTTGAGTTTTGTACAGATGTAAAAATAAGAACAAAAAAACCTGATCACAGGAATATTTATGAACAAGTCATCTTCAAGAGGAATTAAGCTGACAACAGTAATTTTTGCGGTAATCGTATTAGCTGTTTCAGCAGCATTGAGTAACATCTCAATTGCAGGTGACAAGGACGTTACACAAGAACAATCAGCCAATGAGCAGTAGTCTAATTGTTAAAATTAAAAAAGCCTCGTCATTACGGGGCTTTTTTATGTTCAGAGTGAATATAGTGTTATAAATATTTAATAAAGCCTGTTTATATAATTTAATGACCCCAAACAAAGCCTATAGCGCTATTTATTGTGTCTACATATAAATTAGCATGAATTATATTTCAGTTTTTTATGGCAATAATTTATCCAAAGGCCAAAAAAATGATTCACGTTTTATGACTCAGGCAAAGCATTTTTTCTTGAATAAACGAGCAAATTAAATTTTTCTATTTGAATTGATTTCGCGCTGTACTATGCTTTTAATATCTAGTTTACAAGGATTGTAATAATGAGTGAATATCAAAATAAGCGTTTATCTCAACTAACAGATCTGCTCATCAAGCATAAAATCACAAAATGGGAATTTAGCGAATACCAATACCTTATTCTGCTGCTTAGGTCTAAGCTTTCATTGGAAGGGGAGTTCAACTAGCATTATTAGCTAAACACGCACTCGTTCTAGAATGCTCTTAATTAATGTAGAGCTTTTATCGCGTACTTAGATAAGCATGAAATTGTCTATTAAGCTAAATCTTTAACCAACCATTCAAGTGCTTGCTGTCGACCAAGCTCTAATCCATTAAATTGCTTAATATTTAATCTATCTTTAGTACGTTTACTGATAATATCTTGAGTACTATCGGCGGCTTCTTTTGTATAATTAATTGATGCTATCGATTTCATACGTTCCATAGACCCTAAGGTTAGTTTTGCTTCTATAGAATAAGTGTAAGGATAAATTCTGTTGACGATAATACCGAAATCATTTACAAAAAAATCACAAATAAAGGTTTCGATTTCTTCTATCATTTCCATTGAAATATAAATATCTTTATCAAAAATAACTTCGGCAATAGATTGATCTAAAAGATTTATTTGAGCAAAGCTTAAACGGTGATGTTCCATTTTAAATATTCACTGTAAATGTCTTGAATAGATTACTATTATAGTCTTTTTTTGAATTGCCAGTGGGCACCTATGTGCCATTTAATAGCAATAATGAGTCAATCTAAGCTAATTAACTTAGTTTATTCTATGAGTACATAATAATTGGCTTACTCAGGTTTATTGCTACGATTACCATTTAAATTTTTTACTTGAAATCTTTATTTACCGTTCTAAATAGTAATGTTGGCGTTATTGATAGACGCTGTTCGGTTAAGTTAACTACATGTTATTTGCTCTTGTTGTCCATGCTACTTTGGGTATTGCAATAATCAAAAGTCATTTCCAAATATAGCTTTCAACTTAATATCAACCATAGGCCAATATTTTTTCTAACAAGGTAATATTATCTTGTTTTTTTAAACTTTTCCTGAATATCAACTTAAGCTTAGGCCAGCAATGAATACTATTAAACATATTGTTTACATCAGGCCATTCATAACACCATTTTTATTTTCTTTTAAGGTAAATTTCCTCACTCATCTTGAATGATTTTGTTGATTAAATATCTAATATCGCGAGCCATTTATTGACTGGTAGATCTTTCGAAGCAGCTGTTATGTTTGAAGCTTAGTCTGTAATAATATCAATATTTTATCTTATAAAAATAATAGGTTTAACTTAATATATCTAAATTTTTCCAAGAATAGCTACTTGAATGGGCCTATGCAACTTGTAATAACTTGTATGATTACTATACTGCAATCGTTGTTTAAATGAGCAACTGGTATTGATATCCTCTTTAAATCTAAAGTTTAAAGAGGTAATAATTAACTAATAAAACAGAAAGGAAACTTTTTTATGAAAAAATTATTTACACTATTTATCGCTATTTTTTTTACCTCTTATTTGATGGCTGGAGAAATTAAATCCTACACGCAATATGACACCTTTAGATTCACTGTAGACAATAAAAGTAACAAAGAATTTACTAAGAACATGCGAAGTCATATTAAAAATTACCATGCTAAAGGTACACTAATAACCAAAATATATAACGTTAACTATGGTGCTAATACAAATGATCTTATATGGGTCATGGGTCCCATAAGTTATACTGAATTTGATTCTCGGCCTGACGATAAAAAACACGATGATGATTGGGCAGATAATATCAATCCATACATTACCTCTTATAAACAAAGTGAAATTTGGCGCCACATGGACGGGTTAGTGATTAACAACATGGATAAAGAAGCCGATTCACCAGAAAAATATATTACTAGATACCTAACGATTAACCCTAATCAAGATGAAGAGGTTATCAAGCTCCTTTTGAAGCAAATAAAAGCTACACTCGAAAAAATTGGAAAAGAAAAGTATTGGGCAGTTATGGAAAACCAATTAATTCAAGGACATTTAAATGGTCGTCATATAATGGCAATCTCATCAATGGACTCTTGGGCTGAGTTAGATGAAGACTTGGAGTTTGCTAAACATTTTGACTCTTTATATGGCAAGGGAAGTATCAAAGGATTTTATGCGCTTTATAAAAATGTTTTTAAAAATGAATGGCAAGAAGTAATCGAAGTTAACAAAAAAATGAGTGGCATGTAAATAGCGGTTAATCGTTCAAATAAAAGGCCAGCTCTCGTTGGCTTTTTTTATACGAAAAAAAGGCTACACCATTATTTACATATAGAATGATAAGCATCAGATAACGATAAATCAGGATATGAGCTATAACTTTGAATCATTATTTTTTACCCGAAGCATTAACCTATGGCCTTTCTTTAATTTTAGGTTTTGCTTTATTTACTTCGATATTGGTAAGAGACTTTGTTGTTTCTGCGATAATTGTAACACTGGAAATACCGAGTAAGGACGGGTGTTAAAATAAAGCGTATTATTACAAGCTCTCTTTAATCATTAATAACCGTTAAATACGTAAAAGGTTATGTTTTTAATGGGTTTTATGCATGTTGTTGACCGTTCGTAATAGTGATTTTGGCGTCCCTGAGAGACGTCGATTATGTTGGCTAAATTACTGTTAACTATTGGTTTAGTGTTTTGCTTTTGTTAGTAGTGTTACTTTGGGTGTTACTATAATCAAAAGTCATTAATAAAGCCATTACCAAACATAGCTTTCATTTGAACATCAACCATAGGCCAGTATTTATTTTCTAACTTGGTTATCTTATCTCTTTTTAGCTCAAAAGTTTTCCAGCGCATCCATTTAGGTTTAGGCCAATAATATACTTGTTCAAACATGTTATTTACATCAGGCCAGTCACAACCCCATAACTCTTTTCTAAGTTTTCTAATTCGCCTCATTAACCGCTCGTTTGGTCGTTCGCTTTGGCTGGCGTAATGTAAGCCTATACATTGCCGACAACCATAGGCGTATTTGATCGCGTAAAGGCTTTGTCGTTGTTTATGGCAGTAGGGGCAAGTGATGTATAGTTTATTGCTGGCGCTTCGCTTATCGAGTATTAAAGCTATTTTGTGGGCTTTATCGTTTATGGTGAATGTCATCAAACGAACGCCACATTCTAAAGTTGTTAATTTGAACTTTTGATGCCCATTGCTAAGAAAGTCAGAATTAAGCGAGTAGTTACCTAATGGCACTGTTAATAGGTTTTTAAATGTCTTAGCAAATATACGATGGTACTCGCCTGTATATGCCCTTATTTGGGTTCTCCCGTAATGATGACCTTTAGGCATTGTTACTCACTCCTAAAAACTAAATCGAAAATATATCATCTTCGCCAGTTTCCCTGCGCGCTGTCATAACGCCAACTTGCTTAATGGGCGCACAAACAAAAGGCATTAATTTAGTTAAAAAATTTAATCTTTGGATAGGGTCTTTAATTTCTGAAAGTGTTGCTGGTAAGTTGGCTAACTCGTTTTGAATGGCTTGGTTAATTAAGTGCCTGATATCACCAGCCATATATTTACTGGT
>JASDWX010000123.1:0-9546 GCA_041890515.1 Alteromonadaceae bacterium | reverse complement strand
CAATATCATTTAACGAAAAAGGTAAACATAACTCACTGATACTACAGTTTTGACAATGAATGTGATTCGATGTTGAACATGGATTCCTAGACATACAGACCTGATTGCTATGCTTTAATACTATTGATGATATTAAAACAGCTGTTGATATGCAATCACTAAACTGTATATTCCATACATAATGATGACAAAAGCCATGAATTTCTTAAATATAAGGTTAGTTAATAGTGATTTTATACCAATAGAGCCCAGCGAAATACTCAATAATGCCGGTAATGTACCCAAACCAAAGCTTGTCATGAGCAATGCGCCTGTTAATGTATCTCCGCTCGCTAGTGACCAAGTTAAGGTTGAATAAACTAAACCACAAGGAAGCCAGCCCCATATTGCGCCAAGCGCTATCGCTTGCTTTGTATTATTCACAGGAATAAATTTTTTACTCAATGGTGATAAGTAGCGCCAAAGTATTTTACCAATTTTTTCAACTTTCGTTAGCCACATTAACCATTGGCCAAGATACAAGCCAAGTAATATTAAAAATACAGCGGCCAAAATCCTTAAAAAACTTAAGGGAACGCCAATGTTTTTTACGGCAATAGAGCTGCTGAATCCAACAATTGCACCAATTAAGGAATAAGAAAAAATACGACCAAAATGATAAGCACTGATCAGCTTAAACTGGTCACTTGCTTTATGTTGAGGTGACAGCGCTGATGTGAGCATCGTGGTTATTCCTCCACACATGCCAATGCAATGACCCGATCCCAATAAGCCAATAATAAAAGCCGATAAATAATCAATACTCAGCATATTAATTATTTAACATCCAGATTTTTTTTATCTTTATTCTTGTTGTTATTGTCGTTTTTTACCGAATTTTCGGTGTTGTTATTGTCGTTATCATCAAACAAAATACTCATGCCTTGTTTTTCTAAGTCTTCAAATTGTTCAGTTTTTACGGCCCAAAAAAATAGATAGACAGCTATCGAGGTGAGAATTATCGCAATAGGGATTAATATATAAATAATACTCATATTTTCTTCTCAACTTTCAGTATCTAATTTATTTCTTGAGTAAACGTAATGAATTGGTTATCACTAATATTGAACTAGCCGACATACCAATCACCGCCATATATGGAGTAATGTAACCTGTAACTGCAAGCGGTAACACGATAGCATTATAACCAAAGGCCCAACAATAATTTTGCCAAATAATACGGCGTGTTTTATAAGCGATATGTCTAAGTGTTATTATCGATTTTAAACGGTTATTCAATAAAATGACATCAGCACTACTTTTTGCTATATCTGTGCCACTGCCCATAGCGATAGAAACATGAGCCGCACCGAATACTGGTGTGTCATTTACACCATCACCCACCATAGCTACCGTTGACTTTTTATTGACTTGCTGCTGTTTTATCAGCATCATTTTATCTTCGGCTGTTAATGCACTATGCACGTTGTCTAATTGTAATAATGCTTGAACGTTTTCACAACCCGCGGCGTTATCACCTGATAACATTATGGTTTTAATGCCATTACTCTTTAAGTCGCTTAATAGTGCTTTAGCATCTTGGCGAACTTCATCGGTTAAATAGAAAACGGCAATTAACTTGTTATTTTCTAATAATACACATGATGCCGTTTCAAATTGTGCCCGTTTGTTAGTTTCATTAAGCAACCATGTTGGTTTACCAATCTTGTAGCTTTTACCATTCACTCTTCCTTGAATGCCAAAACCAGATTTTATTTCTACTTTATCAGTCTGATATGAATAATCACGAAAAAAACTAAAGGGTTTCGCTAATGGATGCTCTGAGTAAGACTCAAGAGCGGCGGCTATAGCTAAGACATGTTGTTTAGTGAACTCCATATCTTTATTTGAAAAAATTTGTGTTTCGGTGATTGAAAAATCACCTGATGTTAAGGTGCCCGTTTTATCAAATGCGATTGTTGTAATATTTGGTAATGTTTCCATGACATGAGCTGACTTTATCATAATACCTTCGCGGTTTAAGTGTGTCGTAGCACACGTTAACGCGGTTGGCGTGGCAAGAGATAAAGCACAAGGGCAGGTGGCAACTAAAACAGATAATGTTATCCAAAATGCTTCATCAGGTAAATGTTGTTGCCAATATAGTGCAGTGCCTATTGCGGTTAGCAAAATAATGGCCACAAAATATTGGGCAATTTTATCTGACAACATAGCAAGCTTTGGCTTGTGTGCCTGAGATGATTCACTTAATCTGATGAGTTGACTTAAAAAAGAATGCTCACTGGCATATTTAACTTCAACGTGAAGGTTACCGTCACCATTAATAGTGCCAGAAAACACCTTATCACCGACTGATTTATTTAAGGGTAAGTGTTCCCCCGACAACATCGCTTCGTTAAGCTGACTACAACCTGAAATGATTGTGCCATCCGCGGGTACAATTTCACCTGGTTTTATCAGCACAATATCAAAAGGACAAAGTTTTTTTGCTGGCAACAAGAGCGTCTTTTTTATACCGTTTTCATCAACAAGTTTTGTTGCTGTCATTGGCATGAGCTTTAATAAATTTGCAGAAACTTCTGCAGCGCGACTACGCGCTCTAAATTCAAGAAATTTTCCTATCAGTAATAAGAAAGTGAACATAGAAACAGATTCAAAATACACTTCACCTTGCTGCGTTATCGTTGCCCAAGCACTTGCTGAAAAAGCGAGGGAAATTGCGATGGCAACGGGAACATCCATAGATAAACGTTTTATTTTTAAGGCATTAATTGCACCTTTATAAAAAGGGAAAGCGCCATAGGTGACAATAGGGATGGTTAAAAATAAACTTGCGTAGCGCAAATATATTAAGTTGTACTCATCCATGCCTGAAAAAGCACCAAAATATAATCCAAAAGCTATCATCATTACTTGCATCATTAATATGCCAGAGATACCTAAACGCTTTATATAATTTTTACGCTGAGTTTTGTTAAGTTGTTCAGCGGTGCTGGCTTTGAAGGGTAAAGCTTGGTAGCCAACATTAGCGATATAATTAATAAGTTCACTTAATTGAACCTGATCATTGTCCCATCGAACGGTCGCTCTTTGGGTTGTCGCATTTACGTTGATGTTGATTAAACCAATTACTTTGCTTAATTGCATTTCAATGAGCCAAGCGCAGGCAGCACAACTAATCCCATCAACCGTTAGAATTGTTTCTTTGAATTCGTCAGTTTGGTAAGCAAATTCATCTTGCAAGCTGTTGTCATCAAGCAATTTATTTCGTTGTAATTGTTCAGGGATCAGCTGTTCACCTTTTTGAGCCAGTGATGTTCTGAAACGATAGTATTCCTCTAAACCATTATCAACAATTGTTTGGGCAACACTTTGACAACCAATGCAACACATGGGTTGCGATGTTTTTTCTATGACTAATGATAAATTTAGCGTGTTTGGAACAATTTCACCGCAGTGATAACAACTTATTTTCATATCTGTAAACCGCTGAAATGAATAATGACTTAACGCCATTTGCTATGTTATGACGATAAAGCTAAACCTTTTATTTGAGCATTAAGATAAAAGGTTTAGTTATCATTGGAATAGTAAATTTGAATTTAATTCGCTTCTCTAGGCTTGGGAATAATATCGATGAATTCGCTTTGAGGCAGCATAATAGTATTTTGAATTTTCCAATTATTTTCAAAAGATGTAATCGTTAAGCGCCATTTTCCCTTTACAGGTTCATCAAAGATATGCCTAAAGTGTCCGTTGCCATCAGCGGTTAACGCTAAATGGAAATCTCTTTCGGCAAGTGTTGGGTGATAAAAGTTAAGATTTAAAACAGGGAATATTTTTTCAATGCCTGTAGGTTTGATGACTAGCTCATTGTTTGCAAGTTTTAACGAGAATCGCATACCTAATTTTTGTGCATATTTAACTTTAGATAACTGTAAATTAATGGCCTTACCTTTTTTATAATAATCTCCAACCACTAATGGATCGGGATTATGGTTAGCAATAAAGTAAGTCGCAATACCGGCAACAACCGCGGTAGCCGGAAGAATAAAAACAAACCAAGCCCAAGGCTCTTTGTACCAATATGTTGTCATGTGAAAATTTCAGTCAATGAAAGTGCGCATATTATACGACTTTTTTGTAATGGGAACTATTAAAAAACGATAGAATTATGATCTTTAATAGGAAAAAAACTATAAAAAAAGCCTTGCTGTATTAAAATGGCAAGGCTTTAATTTTAGCACAAATTAGAAGGTCTATTTTTGAGATAAACTGTAAACATATGCGCTAATAATATGCACTTTTTGCTCGCCTAGAATATCTTTCCAGGCTGGCATTACACCTGCACGACCGTTCTTAATAGATGATTCAACGGCACCAACTGAAGGGCCATAAAGCCATATATCATCAGTTAAGTTAGGCGCACCTAATGGAATCCCCATTGCTGCACTTCCTTTACCGTCTGCACCATGACAAGCTGCACACATAACAAACTTATCTTTACCTGCGGCGGCACTAAGCTTATCAACTTCACGACCACTTAAACTTAACACATAAGCGGCAACATCTTTAACGCCTTGATCACCGCCTAACGCTGCCCCCCAAGCTATCATGCCATTTGCCTTACGCCCATACAAAAGTGAATGCTTAATTGATTCAGGGTCACCACCGTACAGCCAGTCTTTATCCGTTAGGTTAGGGAATCCCGTGGTGCCACTGGCATTTGATCCATGACACTGAGAACAATTTTGTAAATACAGGCGTTGACCCACTTTCAATGCTTTTTCGTCAGTTGACAGATCTTCAATGCTACGTGCTGCATAAGCGTCAAAAATTGGTCCGTACTTTATGTCAGCAGCTTCAATCTCGCGGTCATATTGTACTAAATAGCCATTTTCTTTTGCTGCTATACTTTGTGACTTTGACTCAGCAAGGCTTAAGATACCTTGGTTAGAGCTTTTCCAACCAATTAACCCTGTCCAATTACCTAAACCGTAAAGCGTTAAATAACCAAAAGCCCAAATAATCGTTAATAAGAAGAATGTACTCCACCATTGTGGTAGCGGATTATTTAATTCTTCGATGCCATCAAAACTGTGTCCTGTGGGCTCACCTTCAGGAACACCTGCAAAGTTTTTTAAACAATAGCGTAGTATTAAAAAACAACCGACTAAAGTACCCAGGGTAAGAACCCAAACCCATATATTCCAGAAGCTAGACATTTTTATTCGTCTCCTGTTTGCTATTTACGTCATTAAGATCAGTCTGCTTATCATCTTCTTCGAAGATAGAGTTTGCTGCTTCATCAAAAGCGCCTTTTCGTTTTTTAGAATAAGACCAAACTACAATAATAATAAATAGTGCCAATATTAATAAAGCCACTAACCCTCTTAGGGTGCCATAATCAATAGTCATTATTTCAACGCATGACCGAGAGATTGCAAATAAGCAATCAGGGCTTCCATTTCCGTCTTATCTTTAACAGCGGCTTTAGCACCAGCTAACTCTTCTGCTGTATATAACGGGATTCGATTACCTTGTTCGTCTTTATGGCTACGATTACGCGTTAAGAAATTGAATGTTGCTAATTTCTTTTCGGTTAATTCGCCATCAAGTTTATTTTCTGCTAACCATTTAAACGAAGGCATGTTTGATTCTGGAACAACTGAACGTGGGTCAAGTAAATGAGCAAGATGCCAATCGTCACTGTAACGACCACCAACACGAGCTAAATCAGGACCCGTTCGCTTAGAACCCCATAAGAAAGGATGCTCCCACACACCTTCTCCAGCAACAGAGTAGTGACCGTAACGTTCTGTTTCAGCGCGGAAAGGCCGGATCATTTGACTGTGACAAACATTACAACCTTCACGGATATAAATATCGCGTCCTTCCATTTCTAAAGCGGTGTAAGGTCTCAGGTTATCAACAGGTGTTGTCGTTGCTTTTTGAAAAAATAATGGCGTTATTTCAACTAAACCACCGATGCTTATCGCAAGAATAGTGAAGATAGCAAACAAGCCAACATTTTTTTCAAATTTTTCATGTTTATTTTTCATCGTCGGCCTCCTACGTTATTTCAACAGGCTTAAGACTATTGTCTTTAGCATAAATTGTTTTGAACATGTTGTAAGCCATCAATAAGAAACCAGCGACAACTAATACACCACCTACAAAACGGATAAAGTAGAATGGTTTGGAAGCAACTAAACTTTCAACAAAGCTATAAGTTAATGTACCGTCAGTATTAACCGCTCTCCACATTAACCCTTGCATTACCCCTGAGATCCACATCGCGACTATATATAAAACGATACCGGCCGTGTGCAGCCAAAAATGAACGTTTATTAGTTTGATACTGTACATGCGACCTTGATTAAATAGTACTGGAATTAAGTGGTACATAGCGCCAATTGAAACCATTGCCACCCAACCTAAAGCGCCAGAATGAACATGACCGATTGTCCAATCTGTATAATGAGATAATGCATTTACAGATTTAATTGCCATCATAGGTCCTTCAAAAGTAGACATACCATAAAAAGACAAAGAAACGATGAGGAAACGAAGAATAGGATCATAACGAAGTTTATGCCATGCGCCTGAAAGTGTCATTATACCGTTGATCATCCCCCCCCATGAAGGAAGGAATAAAACGATAGACATTACCATACCAACAGACTGAGCCCAATCTGGAAGCGCTGTATAATGTAAGTGATGTGGACCAGCCCAAATATATAAAGAAACTAATGCCCAGAAATGAACAATAGATAAACGGTAAGAGTAAACTGGTCGTTCAGCTTGTTTTGGTACGAAATAATACATCATACCTAAGAAACCTGCAGTCAATAGGAAACCAACGGCGTTATGTCCATACCACCACTGCATCATTGCATCAATTGCACCCGAGTAAATTGAGTACGACTTCATCATAGAAACAGGAATTACCATTGAATTACCAATGTGCAATACGGCCACAGTAAGAATAAAACCACCGAAGAACCAATTAGCTACATAAATATGAGATGTTTTACGTTTAACAAGCGTACCAAAGAAAACGATGGCATAACTTATCCATACAACAGCAATTAAAATATCAATGGGCCATTCTAATTCTGCATATTCTTTACTTGAGGTGTAGCCCATAGGAAGCGTGATCGCTGCGAGCACAATAACTGCTTGCCAACCCCAAAAAGTAAATGAAGCAAGTTTGCCACCAAATAGTGTTGTTTTACAGGTTCGCTGTACAACATAATAAGAACTAGCAAATAAGGCACTTGTACCAAATGCAAAGATAACCGCATTAGTATGTAGTGGACGAAGACGGGAATAGGTTAACCAAGGTGTTTCGAAATTTAACGCAGGCCAAATTAATTGAGCCGCAATCAAAACACCAACAAGCGTTCCGAAGATTCCCCATATTACTGTCATTACAGTAAATTGACGTACAACATCAAAATTGTAGTCTACTGATGACGCATTACTTTGAGACATGTTATGGTTTCCGCAGTTATATTTATAAACGTAAATCGATTTTTCTACTTAAGAAAACTAAGTACTAGTGACAGTTATCATTGAAAATACAAATATCACATAGCGATAAAAAATCTCTCGCGTATAATAATAATTTTACCGTATAAAGTCATCACATAAAGTCCGGTATATTGTTATAGATCAAGAATATTTTCCTTGCACGTTCAATAAATACACAAAAAGTTATAAAAGAGATGAAGTTATTATAAATTTTATTAAAAAATCAGCCATTATCTTTTTAATACTCAGCTTTTGCTTGGGTTGTAGCCAAGATAAAAGTCAGCCAGTGACCAATATTTCATTTCAATGTATTAACGAACAGAGTACCTGTGAAGTCATCACTAAATTTGGCACAGTTCTCGTGAAATTCAATGCAGAAAAAATACTCACAGAGGTTCCATTTAATGTACGGGTGGAATTTAAAAAAGATCATTTTCTTAGCGATAACACTCCCCCTCAAGCTTTAACTAATGTCGTTGGTTATATTGAAGGAAAAACCATGTTTATGGGTAAAATCCCTTTGTTTTTTAACCATCAGCCTGTTGATAAAAAACAGAATCAGTTTATCGCTGAAACAATGTTAGGGAGTTGCTCTCAAGATAGAATGACATGGCGAATATGGATAACGCTTGAAATAAATGACGTTAACAAAAAAAAAGATCACACAACCTTTTTTATTGATTTTGTATCAACACGTTTTAGTTAAAATTATTAGCCTAATAAAAGCCATATCGCGACAATAAACATTAAACCACCTGATATTTTGTTAAGTAGTGATATTTTATTGTTTTTTGTTAAATAATTAGCAAGTGTTTTACCACCCGTTGCATAAAGTGTCATGCAAACAAATTCAGAGAGTAAAATAATAGTCACTAATATAATTAACTGTGGTGCTAAGGCTTGTTGACTATTGATAAACGGAGGCAATAAGGACACCATAAAAGCCCAGCCTTTAGGATTTGAAATCGCAGTAATAAAACCTTGTTGTAATAATCTTTTTTTCGATATATTTTCAGTTCGGCCACCCGTATCAATTGAGAGTTTACCTTTTGCTTGCCACATATTTATAGCAATAGAGGTTAAGAAACCCGCACCAGAAATCTTTAAAAATGTAAAAAATTCGGGGTAACTGAACATTATTTTCGCTACACCTAAAACAGCGGCAATGGCGACAAGAGCAACACCGAGCAGTTCACCCCACATCATCCACAGCGTTTTTTTATAACCCACAGAAATGCCCAGAGTCATTGCTAGTGTCATGCACATACCTGGTGATATTGAAATAAGAAAAATAGTTGGGATAAAAAGTGCAAGTAAAGTGAAATCTAACAAATGACGTAACTCAATAATTTATTTTTAGCTGAAGTCATTCGATTCTAGCGTATATTTATGATTTATCCTTCAATTAACGACTAAAGTCTATATTTTGATATATTCCCTTAAACTCAGGTTCTATTTTTACAACTTTTCATACATAAACTGAAAGTTTTGTATGTCAAAAAAAAACAGAATGTAAATGTTAGTTTCAGTAATAAATTAGGTTTTATGTGCAATAAAAAACTAATCAACCACTTAGGGGATATATACATTTTAGCAGTTGATTTTTAGTTACATCATCAAGATAAATGGTAACAACTTTTACTCAAAAATAGTCCACTATTATTATGTACCTTGCATGACAGGGTCGAATAAATCATTAATGACATTAAATAACACTCTGGAGAGTTATCATGACTATTTTTAAAAAAACTTTATTTGTTCTTTCTATTTCTTTACCTGTTTTATCGATAAGTTTACCAAGCCAAGCAGCTATGACACCCTATATAGAAAATGCCTTAATAGATATTTGTAAAGCGGCTAAAAGCAATCGTACTTTAAAGCTTAATCAAACCACTAAATCTTATCACCTCAAAACAAAGACAGTCGCATTAAAGGTAATGTGTAATGGTGAAGATTTGACGTGGTCTAATGGATTCGACTACCTAGTTAAGAGATAATAATCTTAATTGG
>JASDWX010000122.1:0-112728 GCA_041890515.1 Alteromonadaceae bacterium | reverse complement strand
CATCAACTGATGTTATATACAGTATAGCAACAATTTAAGGGAACATAGCCTTAATTTTTTGTTCAGCAAGATTTCTTACCCTGAGTTGTCGATAATAAATCCAAAAAATAATAAGCCCCAAAAGCATCATAGCCGCGAAAAAATAACTTACGTTTCGATAAGCGTTAGCTATTTTTTTATCCACATTATTTTCATGAAAGGCAGATTGGCTCCATTTTTCATAAAGCCGTTCGAAATCATGAGCAGAAATACTTTTAATGGTGCGATTAAGTAAACTGATAGCATTATCATTACCGAGTTTACTGGCGAAAGAAAACTGCGCTTCATTATTAAAATTTATTATCGGTTGGCTGGTTAAATTAGATAATTGATATTCTTTAACTAAGTAGGATGAAATGAGCGAGTCCCCTATAAATACATCGGACTCACCTAATGACACAGAAGAAATGGCGTCAATCATAGAATCAAAAGTGTTAAAGCTCGCGAAAGGTAATTTTTCTATCAATAATCGGGTGACATTAAAGTTATTGACTACTGAAATCGTTTTGCTACCAATACCACTTAATCCGTCAATGATTGTGTCATTGTGACGGTAGATCATACTATAACTAGCTTTTAAGTAAGGTACTGAAAATTTGATCTTTTTTTCTCTTTCTTTGCTATGCTCAACGAGAGGGAGAATATGTATTTTTTGCTGTTCTAAAGAGGAGTAGACTTGCTCAATATTTTTTACATAAACAGGTTTGTAGACAATGCCGGTTCGTTGAGTTGATATATTAAATAAATCAATAGTAAGACCTCGCTCAGTAATATGATTCAAGTTTGTTGTAATAATATAAGGAGGGAAACCACTAGATTGAACAGGAAAATTAAGGGTATTATTGTCAATAATAAATTCTTTTTCTGAAAGCGATAAATGAGTAAAATAAGATCCGAAAGTTAATGAGATATTCCCTTTATTCAAGTCTACATATTTACTCTTCCATAATTTAGCTTGCGGTTGACTAATGGATCGAATGCCATCGTTAATGGTGTGCATCAACGATCTGTTATTTTTGTTAATAGCAAAGCGAAAGAAAACTTCAGGTGCTTCATTTTTGTTTACATGAAAGTCACCACTAATTTTATACGCGTTTAATTTATCATTAAGCAACCAAGATTTCGTTGCATATAACGCATCAAATTTTTGATAATCACCCACTAGCTTATCAATATCTTGATAATAATAACGTTCAATATTATCACCGAGAAAACCTAAAGCGGTTTGATCTTCAGAATAGATGCCAATTTGGATACCATTGCTTTTATTACTCTTGACTCGACGAAAAACACTTTGTTTCCATTTCGCATAGGGAATGCTAAATAATAAATTTGAATGTTTATTCTGAAGGTCTGTTATAGCAACAATATCGATACTATTATTAGCGAGTGATTGATAAGCCTTAATTGTAGGCATGTAACTAAACGAGACTTCTCGTTGATTATCTATCGCCCAAATCTGCCAGTATTCTTTTAGAAAATTAACTAATAGTTGAAATTCCTCTCCGTGGGCAGCATTAATAGTGGCTCTGTCAGGTAAGGCTATCTTAAGGGGTACTTGTTTTTCAGTGGGTAAATGCGCTGCCAAGACATTAAAATTGAGAAATAATACACTGTAAAATAAAGTGTATTTAAACCAATCAGGCAGGTAACTTAACAGGCTCCGTGTATTGCTAATAATGTCATCATCCATGGTTTGTTTTTTTGATTTTAGTCGGTAAGCAAAGTGAAATTTTAATAAATACACTCTATGCTATATGTGGCTAACCAGCAAATGTAATTCCAAATGTCGCCTTTATTTGTCTAAACAATCAAGGTTATTGACCAATAAATTTGCTGCAATAGCAACAGCGTGATAAATTAGCGTAAACAGGTTGTATATACAATTAAAAGAGTTAAAAAATGTCTGATAGCTATACGTTAATAAAAGGCTGTGTTCCGTTACTTATTAGTATGCCACATAATGGTGAAGCGTTACCTGACTTCATTGCTGATAAAATGACGGAACAAGGAAAAAGTGTCGCTGATACAGATTGGCATAAAGACAAACTATATGCGTTTGCTAAAGGACTTGGCGCTTACATTATTATACCCAAGTATAGTCGTTATGTTATTGATCTAAATCGAGACCCAGAAGGTGTTGATTTATATCCAGGTGCTAACAATACCGAACTTTGTCCAACCACGTCCTTTGACCTCACGCCGCTTTATCTTGAGGGAGAAAACCCCAAAAAAGATGAAATAAATCATCGCGTGAATACCTATTGGCAGCCTTATCATCAAGCATTAAAAAACACATTAATTAATATTCAGGCTGAATTCGGTAAGGCCGTTTTACTGGAAGCGCATTCGATTTTGTCTACAGTCCCTCGATTTTTTGATGGTCAGCTTCCTGACTTTAATTTTGGAACAGCTGATGGGTCAAGCTGCGCACCTGAGTTATTAAAAGCACTTGAGACGTTGGATTATTCGCCTTATAGCATGATCACCAATGGACGCTTCAAAGGGGGCTTTATCACTCGAGAATATGGCGATCCAGAAAATAATATACATGCCGTGCAATTAGAGTTATCGCAACGTACTTATATGCAAGAACCCAGTTGTGAATACAATGAAACGTTGGCAACAGAGGTTATACCTAAACTTAAACAACTCGTACAAACCTTGATTCATTTTTCACAACAAAAAGATCAGTAAAGGAATTCTCGATGAAATTATTTGCAGAACGCATTTTATTAAGTAGTGGTTGGCATACTGAGCAAACATTAACGATAGAAAATGGTGTGATCACCGCAATAGAGTCAGGTTATATAGGTGATACTGAAAAAGTAGGTGTAGTTATTCCTGGTATGGTTAATTGTCATTCTCATGCTTTTCAACGTGCTTTTGCAGGCTTTAGTGAACAGGGGAGTGAAGGTAAAGACAGTTTTTGGACATGGCGCAGCATCATGTACAAGTTTATTGATCAACTTACCGTAAAAGATGCACAAACCATTGCCACACAACTTTATATTGAAATGCTTAAAATGGGGTATACCCGTGTTGCAGAGTTCCATTATCTTCATCATGAAATCAGTGGTGATAACCATGCTGAACTTGCAGAAATGGCAAAAGCTATTTTCAAGGCAAGTCAACACTCGGGCATTGGCTTAACATTACTACCTGTACTTTATCGCTTCAGTGGTTTTGGACCTTTGCCTGCAAACGAAGGGCAAAAACGCTTTATTAATTCAGTTGAACAATTTAATCAGCTGGTCAGCGACTGTTTTACGTTAAGTAAAGGTTATGAGAATACGAATGTTGGTATTGCGCCCCATTCATTAAGAGCGGTAGATAAACCGTCGTTAGACCAAGCGGTAAAACATGTACGTAGCTTAGACAATAAAGCACCTGTGCATATTCATATCGCCGAGCAACAAAAAGAGGTAGACGATTGTTTAGCACATTATGGCCAACGTCCGGTGGAATGGTTATTAAATAATGCAGCATTAGATGAACAGTGGTGTTTAATTCATGCAACACATATTAATGAACAAGAGCGCCAAGGCATTGTTGCCAGTAAAGCCATCGCAGGGATTTGCCCGACGACTGAGGCTAATTTAGGCGATGGAATATTTCCAACAACAGAGTTCTTAGCTGAACAAGGTACAATCGCGATTGGCTCTGATAGCCATATATCCGTTAATCCTGTAGAAGAATTGCGTTGGTTAGAATATGCGCAACGATTAATTAAACAGCAACGTGCTATGTTAGCTTCAGAAAGTGAAGCTTCAGTAGGGCGAAATTTATGGCAACAGGCTGCAAGAGGTGGCGCTCAAAGTACGAACAGCAACACCGGTGAATTAGCCCTAGGTAAACAAGCCGATTTACTTGTACTTAATACCGATAAAGTGGCTTTATTTGCTCACCATGACCAACATATTCTAGACAGCATGATTTTTGCAAGTCAGCAGAATATGGTAAACGATGTGATGGTCAATGGGCATTGGGTAATTAAAGCGGGAGCACATCAATTGGAACAAAAAGCGGAACAAGAGTTTGCTCAGCTTTTAGCAAGCCTTTCTGCTAAGTAAGCACCTAACTTTAGAGATAAATTATTACGCTCTCTAGAGTTAGGTGTTTTATACGTTTATAGCAGCAAACTATAGTGTGCAATAGTTTGGCAAACTTTCTGCTGATTTTCATTATGAAGCTGTGGTGTTTGTTTGTTACTTTGACAAAAATCGGTAAAAAATGCTTGTACCGATTCTCTATCCATCGTTATTTTTTTCAAAAAAGCCTGTTCATCAGTACTAAAAGTATTAAATTGACTTTCTAAATCACTGTATATTTTGTCAGCCTTTAATCTTGCTTGTGTATCCGTTGCTTTGGAAAATATCGTAATAGCGGCCACTTTCTTTTCTGAAAACCAGTCTTCTAACTCTGGTTGAGGATAAAAATGTAAAAATAATGCAGCAGCAACGATTAAGATCAATAAATTCTTCATAATTTGTCATATAATTGATAAGTAATAGTAGAATAATCAATTTATTGCTTATTCTCTAGCAATAATTACTTTATTGCCTGTTATTAAATAAACAACGTTATGAACTGCATATTTTCGAATACCAAGGATTTGTCGTGAAATCAGAAGACAATAAGAAAAAGTCACCGTTACATATTCCCATAAAGAACATCAAAATACATCAACCCAACCAGGTAGAAACCTACCAACCTCGTGATCAAATTTATGTACGCAAAGTCACTGGCGTTTTTCAAGCACTGAGGCAGCGGATGAACTTTGTGTTTTTAGCGCTTTTTGCGGTATTACCTTGGTTACAATATAACGGTCATCAAGCGATATTGTTTGATATTACAGAGCAACGTTTTACCCTTTGGGGCTTAACCTTGTGGCCTCAGGATTTAACGCTACTTGCCTGGCTTTGTATTATTAGTGCTTTTTTGTTGTTTTTTATTACCACTTTTTTAGGCCGTGTGTGGTGTGGTTATTTATGTCCACAAACGGTATGGACCTTTATTTTTATTTGGTTTGAAGAAAAAATTGAAGGAACGGCGAATCAGCGCAAGATACTCGATAGCCGAGCACTTGATGTCGACAAATTCTGGCGTAAAACACTCAAGCACACCTGTTGGTTATTCTTCTCTGTGCTTACGGCATTAACCTTTGTCGGTTACTTTGTGCCTGTCGATGAAGTCTTTATTGACTTTTTTACCTTTCAGGCTTCGTTCGCATTAGCGGCAACAGTTTGGTTTTTTGCCTTTTGTACTTATGGAAATGCTGGCTGGATGCGTGAAATCATGTGTTTGCATATGTGTCCATATGCGCGCTTTCAATCAGCCATGTTTGATAAAGATACATTAACCGTTTCCTATGATTATAATCGTGGTGAAAATCGTGGCGGAAGAACGCGCAAGGAAGACCCTAAAGAAATGGGCCTAGGAGACTGTATTGACTGCAGCCTTTGTGTTCAGGTTTGTCCTACCGGTATAGATATCAGAAATGGTTTGCAATATGAATGCATAAACTGTGGTGCTTGTATTGATGCTTGTGACGGTGTTATGGACAAAATGAAATACCCCAAAGGGTTGATCCGTTATACTACGGAACACGAATTAAAAGGTAAAAAAGTACACTTGATTCGTTCAAAACTGGTGGGATACGCGATCGTTTTAGTCGTGATGTGTAGCTTGTTAGTCTTAGAAATTGTAAATCGTGTACCTGTTTCTATGGATATCATGCGAGATAGAATTGAATTAGCCAAAGAAAAATTTAATGGTGATATAGAAAATGTTTATACGTTAAAAATATTAAATAAATCGCAAACTGACAATATTTATAGACTTTCTGTTAAAGGTATTGAAAACACTGAATGGCATGGCGAGCAAGAAGTCATGGTGAAAGCTGCAGCTGTTTATACTTTACCCATGAGTATTTCTGTCGACCCATCTGAATTAAAAGGGTATATGACTGATATTTCATTTGTTATTGAGTTGGTTTCAGAGGAAGATGATGTTTCTCTTGAACACGAAAGTAGGTTTTTTAATAAACGCTAATGTCTGTATTTGATTTTACTACACTTTCCCCTGACTTGATTTTAGATGGCCTAGAAAGTACTGGCCTCTTTGTTGATAGTGGATTACTTGCCCTAAACAGTTATGAAAACCGAGTTTATCAATTTAATGATGATAAGCATAAATACGTCACTAAATTTTATCGCCCACAACGTTGGACCGAAGCTGAACTGAGAGAAGAGCATGAATTCTCGTTTGAATTAGAAGCGCATGAGTTACCACTTGTTGCCCCACTAAAAATTAACGGAGAGTCTCTTTTTTCGCATGAAGGTTTTCATTTTGCCATTTATCCTTGTCGTGGTGGCCGGATTTTTGAGGTGGATAATTTAGATCAGCTCGAATGGATGGGACGATTTTTAGGCAGAATTCACGCGGTAGCAGCCACTAAACCTTTTACGCATCGGCCCACTTATAATAAAGAAGAGATGCTTTTTCAGGCGACGGATATAATTAAAGACTCTGGTTTTGTGCCAAGTTATCTTACCAATGCTTTTTTTACAATTCTAGACCAAGTGGTCGATATAGCGGCACAGCAATACCAACCGAGTCATGAAATACGTTTGCATGGAGATTGTCATGCAGGTAATATTTTATGGACGGATGCAGGCCCACACTTTGTTGATTTAGATGATTGTCGGATGGGACCCGCGATTCAAGACTTGTGGATGATGCTTTCAGGCGATCGTCAACAAAGGCTTTTACAACTCGATACGATGTTGTCAGGATACGAAGAGTTTTATTCATTTGAACCCAAGCAACTTATTTTGATAGAATCATTGCGCACCATGCGTGTTGTCAATTATATGGCTTGGTTGTGTAAGCGATGGAAAGATCCAGCGTTTCCGCATAACTTCCCATGGTTTAATACAGATAAATATTGGGAACAGCAAATTTTAATGTTGAAAGAGCAAGTATCCGCACTTCAACAACCACCATTAAGTTTATTACCTGCATAATTATTAATAATAAAAAGTGCATTATTCACCTTTGAGGAAAAGCGTAAAATGAAAAAATTAGTTAGTTTATTTGTCATGTTATTATTGCCATTAATGGCATCAGCAGGGAATTATCAAGAAGGTAAGCACTATACCGTAGTGAGTGAACAAGCCACGAAAAAACCGGAAGTGCGTGAATTCTTTTCTTTTTACTGCCCACATTGTTTCCGTTTTGAACCCTTTATGGCTAGCGTAAAAAAACAATTACCTGAAGACGTGAAATTCGAATTTAACCATGTTGACTTTTTGGGTGGTGTCTCAAAACCTATGCAAAAAATGTTAAGCAAAGCCGTTGTTGTTGCTGAACAGATGGGCATGGAAAGAAAAATAATGGGTGCAATATTTAAATATATTCATGTACAACGTGCGGTATTTACGTCAGAAAAAGATATTCGTAAGGTCTTTGTGTTAAACGGCGCAGATGGCGAGAAATTTGATAAGTTAATGAAAAGTTTTGGTGTTAACAGTAAAGCAAAGCAGATGAAAAAAAAGCAAGACTATTATGCTAAAATTGGCGGTTTAACCGCGGTGCCTGCTGTGATTGTTAATGGTCGTTTTAGAATTGAAAATAAAGTTTTAGATAAAGATAATTTTGAAGAAGACTACAACAATTTAGTCAAGTATCTATTGGGACTTAAATAAGTACAAGTGTCAGCGTTATATATCTAAGGAGCTAATAGCTCCTTTTTTATTGCTGCGCTTTTCTTTGTTATATAATAAACACCCAAAAATTAACGCGATAATCAATAGGCATACACTCAATAAGATTTGTTGTTTTTCTTCAACCTTTACCCCCGCACCCAATAGTGAAAATAGTAGCATTTGTGGGATAAATCCAGCACAAGTGCCAGTCACATAAGGGATGAACTTTATGTTGGCTATGCCCGCTAATATATTGGTTAAAAAATTAGAACCTGCTGGCAGTAAGCGAATAATGAATGCTTTGCTAAAAGTGTGGGTCAAAAAAAAAGCAGACACACGATTTAATTTTTCAGGGTAAGTATCAAGCACCTTCTGTCTAAAAAAAATTTTGGCGATCAATAAGGTGAGTATACAACCTATCGTTGCTGCTAAAGTAGCGATCAGGGTTCCGTAAGTAGTACCAAAGATATATCCGCAAGAGAAAGCGGCTACTTGCCTAGGTAAACCTATACTCGTCAGAATTGCGAAAAAAACTAATGCTGATAAGTAGCCCAAATACCCTTGAGGCATGTAACGATCGAGTAAAGGTTGCAGGTTTTCATTGTTAAGCGTATCTAAAGAAAAAAAAACACCAAAAGCTAACGCAACACCAATAAAAGAAGTCAGTAGTAACAGTACTTTAGTCTGTTGGTTTAGCATCTATTTATGCATCGTCATATCTAATAAAATTTTAGCTTTGGCCATGCTAAATTCTTCATGAGTCAAAAAGCCTTGTTGCTTCAAGTTAACGAGTTTATCTAAAGCATTAATCAACTCAGCGTCATTTAAGGCAATATTGTGTAACTCTGCTGTACTTTGTTTTAAAACGCTTACTTTTTCTATGTTGGGTTCTTGTCCGGTCACCAAACTTTGCTTTGGTTTACTCGGTTTATTTTCAACAACTTTTTTAGCGACCGGTACTTTCGCTTTTCGTATGTCTGTTGCTTCTGGATTGAGTTGGCTGGAAATAAACCAATTCCAATCAATGAGTGCTTCTAAGGTGTCAAAGTATTTTGCTTTAGTGAGGCGCTGGTTACCTTTGCGCAGGTATAAACAGATGATATATTTCTTAGTGTTTTTATCTGTCAGATATAAGTATACTTGTCGAATTTCGTCATCAATAAGCTTTTGTCTATGGGCTTTAAAGAAGCTTAAGCGTATTTGGTTTTCTCGTTGTTCACTGAAGCCATGCTCATCATCTTTATCGATAATATTGACGCTTTTATCGTTTAGAAATACCTCACTCTTAACCACATCTATGATGGCAAGTTGGCTGTCTATTTCAGACTGATGGCGTTTGTAAAATGATACGGTGGTGTTTGTGTCATCTAGCTCAAAACGCGCAAGCTGACTTCTTAATTTAGCTTCTGCGTTATTACTTTTTGGTCGTAGTTTATAAAAAAGCACAGCTAATAGGAATATAAAAAGTATTAATAACAGCTTTGCATAAGCACTACTGTTAACTGTGTTAGGTTGAATATGTTGTGTTTTATGGATTTGAACGTTATTTTCGTTATCAGTGACTAGCGACCCAGTCGTAATTGTTAATAATTGTTTTTTAGTGGCATCTAACAGTAATGGTTCACCAGCATGGTCAAAAAAGAGTGAAACGTCATTGCTAGGAGAAAGCGTTTCACCGTTAAACGACTCAACAATTTCCCCTGCGGCTTTGTTTTTAACACTATTATTTTGCATAGCCGTATTAAGTTTAGCGAGTTGCCAACTTTTTACATTATTTGATAAAAACAGAGTACTTCCTACCAACGTTTTAAGTTGGTGACCTTGATATTGGGCGATTTTCGCCTGTGATGCTTTATTCGATTTGAGAGGGAAAACAAGGTTATTTTGATAAGTCGCTCGCCAATCGGTTCCTTTCTTAGCAACAGCCACATTATGAGCACCGTCATAAATATGTTGCACAAGTAATGCATCGTGATGCTGTTTTGACCAAGAAAAAGACGTGATATTCTTTGCCCCTAAAATGAAAGCCTCTTTATTAATATTACCGACATTCATAAAAGGATTATCGCTTGGTACTCGATAATTTCGTCGGCCAAATCTTTTGGGATCTATACGTAAAACAACACCAGAATATAAAGGTGCTTTGTTAGCACTTTCGTCAACAACCTTATTCTCTGATAGGGCAATATGCAGTAAACCGTAATCATCGTGCCATACTTTATTGAAGGGATTGAATGCAATTTTTTGTATTTGATGTGTAGCCGTTGGAACAGCAATTCTTAATACTTCTCTACGTTGCTGTATATCAATTTTTTTGGGTAGTGAACTATCATATTTCCATTGAGTAATGACAGTATCAAATGGCAAGGGTGTTGCGTTTGTTAACTGAGTTAACCGTGCAACATTATTGTTTGTTTGGGTTGGTTCAATGTGTGCGGTGAAAAATGTTTGGTAACCGTATTGATCGGCTAAAGCAAAGCTAGGGTGTAAAACTAACGCCGTTAATTTTATTTGCTGATTGGTCGCTTGATCGCTTAATGGTAAGCGTGATAAAAAAAGTAGCTCGGTACCGTTTAGTAACGATAATTCGCCTGTTTCGTCTGCAAGTAAGTAGTGAAACTTATTATTGCTTTCAGTCGGCAATGGAATGATAGCGATGTTATTCGCACCACTCAGCGTTGGTAATTGCGCTAAAATATCAATTCGGTATTCTTCAGCGACAGCGACAGCAGATAAAGCATTTAATAAACAGGCAATAATAAGCATTATGACCCTGGAGGGTTTAACTATATTTTTTATATAATGAAAATTTTTCATATTTCGCCAATAACCCAATATTTATAAGAATGTTAATCAGTTTAGTGTTTCAATAAAACGACTTGGTGTGAATCAATAAATTGTGATTTATTACTATTGTTGAGATAATTTAGTTTGCCGTCAACAATGAGTTGATCACCTACTTGCGCTTTATCCTTAACATAATGTGCTTGTTTCCCCCAAATATGTACTGAACGTTCGATGGAGATATTCTGCGTTTTCTGGGTTATAGGTGAATAAACTAAATGATTTATCGTTAAATTTAGCGCAACTAATTCTTTGTTGTGCTCCGTGATCACTAAATTAATGTCATTGCTGATCTCACCACTAATATGCACTTGATTGGTTGATTGAGCATAACCTTTCGAAAATGTTTGTGCATAAGTCGCGTGCAGTATTTCACGGTTAGCTTTTTTACTATTGAGTAAATAACCTTGCACTAAAATGACATCGCCTTTTTGTGAATGTATAAGCGAACGGTCAACAATATCACCAATGACTTTAACCGTATGATAACTCGTCCATTCTTTGAACTGCTTACTGGATTTATCAAACCATTTACTGTGTGTTGCTAATACTAATTCAGCCACCGCAATCACAGGGTTTGCTTGGTAACGTATGTCAGGCTTCGCCACTAAATTCCCTAATAGGGTAACTGAGCATAAATGGTTTTGGCTTATATGATTTGTCATGGCAATTTAATAAAAAAAACTATAGTGCTAATTTACTGAAAATTATCAGATTAAGCAAATACAGAGCAATAAATAATGATAATCCTCTGTACATTTGTAAGAAAATTGTTAGTATGCCGAGCAACCAAGGGGTGCAATAAGAAGCTTGTAGTAAAAGCGGTCTTCATTGCTGAGAATTTTTACCCTTAATACCTGAAACGGATAATGCCGGCGTAGGAATGGTTAATATATTAAATGCTTCATATAAACACGTAAAGTCAGTGCTTATTAACATTGCATGGATCTATATTGCTCTTTTTTGCTTGCATGCCATAAAAAGAGCGCTGTATGAACTTTATAAAATCTCCTCTAGCCATTGCCTTAGCACTTTCCTTAACCTCTTCTGTTGCTTTTGCAGCCAAAGAAAATAACGACCTCGAAAAAATCACAGTCTTGGGTGATTATCGAGAAGTTAATGTTCAAAATACACCCTCTTCTTTATCGGTATTAACGCAAGAAGATATTTCACTTCGTAGTGCTCAAAATTTTGAAGAAATGGTTGGAGCTATTGCGAATGTTAATTTTTCAGGAGGTACACAACGCGCACGCTATTATCAAATTCGTGGTATAGGTGAGCGTAGTCAATTCCAAGAACCTATTAATGCGTCAGTAGGATTAGTGATTGATGATATCGATTTTTCAGGGATCGGCAGTATTGCCTCTACGTTTGATATTGCGCAAATTGAATTATTCCGTGGCCCACAAGGCACACGTTTTGGTGCTACTGCGCTTGCTGGCTTGATTTATATGTCAAGCAATGCGCCAAGCGATGAGTTTGAATCGGCAATACGCATGAGTGCCGGTAACTATAATAGTGTGGGTGCTGGACTTGTGCTTTCAGGTCCCGCTAGTGAAAAAGTAAACTATCGTTTTTCGGCTGAACAATATAAAAGCGATGGTTTTATCGAAAATACCTACCTAGGAAAAGATGATACAAATAATCGCGATGAAACCTCTTTACGTGGCAAACTCGCGATCACGGCAAGTGACAACTTAACGATTGATTTAGCGTTACTTTATTTCGATTTTGATAATGGCTACGATGCATTCTCTCTTGATAACAATAGTAAAACCTTTTCAGATCAACCGGGCTTTGATCAACAAGAAACAACCGCAATGAGTGCAAAATTTACTTATTCAGGGTTCAAAGGCTTTGATATGGTCTCTACTTTTAGTCAGGCTAATTCTGATTTAGCCTATGGTTACGATGAAGATTGGGCCTATGGAGAATATGAATGGCGTGCAGATGATTGGGATAACGGTATTTATAATCCTGACCCATGTATTACACCAACAGGTTGTTTAGCCGACGTTGACGGTTATTCTTCAACGGATCATTATTTACGTGACCAAAAGAACAGCACAGCAGAAATACGTTTTGTTTCTCAGCCAGATGCAAATGTTTTTGCTAATACAACATCATGGGTTGCAGGTATCTATGTTAAACAAGAGGAAGAAGATTTACAGCGCCAATACACTTATTTGGCAAGTGATTTTACCTCAAACTATGCAGCAGATACTTTCGCTGTTTTTGCACAACTCGATACTCAAATAAATAAAAAATTGACCTTAACTACCGGTTTGAGATTTGAGCGCCGCCGCAGTGAATATAAAAACTCAGATGCAATAGATCATTCACCAGACGATAATATGATGGGTGGCAAGGCAGTATTATCTTACCAGTTAGATGAAAGCTCGATGGTTTATGCATCAGTTAATCGTGGTTATAAAGCTGGTAGTGTGAACTCTAGCGGTACGTTATCTGAAGAACTACGCAGTTTTGAACCAGAATATTTATGGAATTATGAGCTAGGCTATAAAGCGAGCTTTTTGGATGACAATGCTTATGTACGTGCCGCTGTGTTCTACATGGACAGAGACGACATTCAAATCAGCAGTTATCACCTTGATACCCGCCAAGACGGAAGTTCAGCTTTTATAAGTTACTGGGATAATGCGGCGCAGGGTTATAATCAAGGTATTGAGCTTGAAGCTGCATGGAGCCTTAGCGATAATGTTGAAATTTATGGTAGTCTAGGCCTACTTGATACAGAGTTTAGTGGGTATCTTGATGAAGATGGTAATGTAGAACCCGGTCGTGATCAGGCTCATGCGCCAAATTATCAATTTAACGTTGGGCTTAATTATTTTATCAGTGAACAGTGGCAGTTTAATGTAGCGGTTGATGGTAAAGACGCGTTTTATTTTTCGGATAGCCATAATGAAAAATCTGAATCTGTTGCACTTTTACATGGTTCAATCAGTTATTCAGTACAAGATTGGCAAGTGAAATTATGGGCACGTAATATACTTGATAAAACATACCAAACACGTGGATTTTACTTTGGGAATGATCCGCGTGATGGATACACCGGTAAGTCTTATTATCAGTTTGGTGAACCTGCTGTATTTGGCTTAACGCTTGATTATAATTTTTAAGCTAATGTATACGCATTTTGTCATGCTTAACTGAATTGAGCATGACGAAATTATCTGTAATTTTTAGGTGATAAAATGAAAATATCCATTGAAATTAGTTTATATCCGTTAGCAGAAGAAAAATTTAAAACTGAAATTTGGGCGTTCATCAAACGGCTACGCAATATTGCTGGTTTGAATGTTGTGACTAATGGCATGAGTACACAGGTTTTTGGTGACTACGATTTAGCAACGCGCCATGTAATGGCAGAGATTAAACATGTACACAAAACCCTCAATGCGGCTGTTTTTGTCTGTAAATTTATAGGTGGTGATCGTTCGCAAGTAGAAGCTGAAACGTAATGACAGCGTCTTTACAAAACACCCTACATTATTTTTTGGGTTTACCACTGTGGGAACTCTTAGCGGTTATTTCTGCTTTGTTTTATGTGGTACTAGCCGCAAAAGAAAATAGTTGGTGTTGGCCTGCCGCATTAGTCAGTACTGTTATTTATAGCGTTATTTTTTATGATGTCTATTTATGGATGGATGCTTTACTGCAGGTTTATTATCTCGCCATGGCTATTTTTGGTTGGTATTGCTGGCGTAAAATATCGCCTCCTTCAAATAATAGCACTGATAATAAGATACATACCCCGACACTTAACATTCAAAGCTGGCCACTTATTTTCCACATTAAAATTATAATACTGCTGACCGCCTGTTCTTTGGCTATTGGTTGGTTAATGAACAATTACACGCCAACGGATTTTCCTTATTTAGATGCTGGGACTACAGTTTTTGCTGTATTCGCTACGTATTTAGTCACTAAAAAAGTATTAGAAAATTGGCTTTATTGGATCGTGATTGATTTTGTGTCTATTTATCTTTACATAGAAAAAGATTTACAACCAACCGTCGTCTTATTTGGCTTATATGTGATAATTGCCATTGCCGGTTATAGTAGTTGGTATGGTAAATATCAAAAGAATAATCATCAATCCACTGTCAATATAGCTTCAGCGACAGAATAGTTAAGTGTGGCTTTAGTGTTTAAAGAAAGTAGCCATATCTCTGAAGAGATTAAAGCGTTACCTTGTTTTGTTAATCATCTTTGTGAAGTAGAACGCGTCACGGGTGGTGAAAGTCACGCCTGTTTTAAAGTGACTCTCAGCAAAAATGATGGAGAAGAATGTTACTTTGTTAAATCATTCTCTGGACATCAAGAAACAGCAAAGGCAGAAGTTTCCGTTAATTTATTAGCCGCTGAAGCAGGTTTGGCTCCAGCGATTATTTATTATTCACCATTATGGTTGGTTTGTGAGTTTATTTATGGGGACTCACTCGCGAAATTTACAGCTGAAAAAATGTCGTTATCCTCTAACGAAAAAATAAGGATTGCGATGCACTTAATGGTGAAAGCGCACCAACTGATACATCCCCAACATCATCGCGTATTACATATCGAAAAACTATTGTCTAACCAAGTCACTAACACTAAGACCACCGAGCTTCAGCGACGACTTTTGAGGGAAACCATCAAAAAAATAATACCACTGCAACGACCGAATAATAATGTAGTACTTTGTCATGGTGATGTTAATTATGAAAATATTCGGTTAAGTGATTCGTTCAACAAAGAGTATCTGCTGGAGAACAGTTGGCTTGTTGATTATGAATGCAGTTTTTTAGCGGAGGTCGAGTATGATATAGCGATGTTTATTGCGGTTAACACCCTCAGTATAAAGGAGGTTAACGCTGTAATTGAACAGTACACGCGATTCTCAAATCGTCGTATTGATAATAAAAAGGTGCATGCCTATCTCGCTTGTTGTTATCTCATCAATGGATTGTGGTATGTTGAGGCCGCTAGTGAGCATAATGAAACCCAAAAGTTAATAAACATGGCTCGAGAACAACTTGTCCTTTTTGACCAATTAGCGTTGATAAAACAGAAAGTTGCTTCTTTTTTTTAACGCATTTATATATTGGTTAGGCGATTAAAATAGCCAATAAACCTTGAATGATCTTTACTGAGGAAGTTATGCGCCGCGTTTGGGGTGTTCAACCCTTATTAACAGAGAAAATACCGGTAATTATATTCAAACAGGCTTAGATACACACTACGTTTTATTATCATTTTTATCAAACATACGTTAACCGTGATAGGTTCTAGCACAAAATTAGCTAACTTATACGGGATGGTTATTGAGGTATTTAGGTATTTCGCAGGAGTCTGGGTATATAATTCACCCATGAAACATTTACGTTTTAAAAGCTATAATAATAGGGCATCTATGAATAAGAATAAATTAACACATTTAAAAGCATTGGAAGCTGAGTCAATTCAAATAATGCGTGAAGTCGCGGCTGAATTCGATAACCCCGTTATGCTTTATTCGATAGGAAAAGATTCGTCTGTTCTATTGCACTTAGCACGTAAAGCTTTTTATCCCGGTAAAATTCCCTTTCCATTGATGCACGTTGACACCGATTGGAAATTCAAAGAAATGATTGAATTTCGCAATAATTTAGCGGATAAGTATGACTTTGATTTAATCGTTCATAAAAATCCTGAAGGTCTTGCTATGGGCGTTGGTCCATTTACCCACGGTAGTGCAAAACATACCGACATCATGAAAACCCAAGGTTTAAAGCAAGCATTAGACATGCATGGCTTTGATGCTGCTTTTGGTGGTGCTCGTCGCGATGAAGAAAAGTCTCGTGCAAAAGAGCGCGTATATTCATTTCGTGATAAAAATCATCGTTGGGATCCTAAAAACCAACGTCCAGAGCTTTGGAATATTTATAACGCTAAGGTTGACCAAGGTGAAAGTATTCGTGTTTTTCCATTGTCTAACTGGACAGAGCTTGATATTTGGCAGTATATCTATCAAGAAAATATTGAAATGGTGCCACTTTACTTTGCAGAAAAAAGACCCGTTGTTGAAAGAGATGGTGCGTTAATCATGGTAGATGATGAACGCATGCCTTTAAAAGAGGGTGAAGTACCTGAAATGAAATCGGTACGCTTTAGAACACTCGGTTGTTATCCACTGACTGGCGCTGTTGAATCGACTGCCACAACCTTGCCTGAAATTATTCAAGAAATGTTATTAACAACCACGTCTGAACGACAAGGGCGGGTGATCGATAATGATTCTGCGGGCTCAATGGAAAAGAAAAAAATTGAAGGGTATTTTTAATGAATAATCAAGACACACTATTAGCAACAGACATTGAAGGTTATTTAAAGCAGCATGAAAATAAAGACATGCTTCGTTTTATTACTTGTGGCAGTGTAGATGACGGAAAGTCAACATTAATAGGCCGTTTACTCTTTGACAGTAAAATGATTTTTGAAGATCAAATGGCTGCTATTGAAAAAGATTCTAAGAAATTTAACACCACCGATGGAGACTTCGATTTAGCATTACTCGTTGACGGTTTACAATCTGAGCGTGAACAAGGCATTACAATAGATGTCGCCTATCGTTACTTTGCTACAGAGCAGCGTAAGTTTATTATTGCCGACACTCCTGGTCATGAACAATACACACGTAATATGGTTACCGGTGGTTCTACGTGTGATTTGGCAATTATATTGATTGATGCACGCCATGGTGTTCAGGTGCAAACGCGTCGTCATTCATATATTTGTTCATTATTGGGTATTAAGCATGTTGTTATCGCTATTAATAAAATGGATGCTGTAGATTATGATCAAGCGGTGTACAAAAAAATTAAAAGTGATTACCGAGAGTTTGCCAAAGCATTAAATATTGAAGATGTGCGTTTCGTGCCTATTTCAGCCTTAAAAGGCGATAACGTGGTAAACGAAAGTGAGCATATGCCTTGGTATCCGGGGTCACCTTTACTCAAATTATTAAATACAGTGCAAATTAACGGTGAAAAAAGCGATAGTTTTCGCTTTCCTGTTCAATATGTAAGTCGTCCTAATTTAGATTTTAGAGGATTTGCAGGAACAATTGCTTCAGGTGAAATCCGTGTTGGCGATACTATTGTTGCATTGCCTTCAGGTAAGCAGAGTAAAATTAAATCAATCGTGACTTTTGATGGCGAACTTGAAACGGCATATGCCGATATGGCCATTACATTAACACTCGAAGATGAAATTGATGTAAGTCGTGGTGATATGCTTGTTCGTCCACACGAACAGCCATATTCAGCAGCTGCTTTTAGTGCCGATGTTGTATGGATGGATGAAGCATCGTTACAAATAGACCGTGAATATATTATTAAAGTGGGCACTAATGTTACGGTGGGTTCTGTTGATAAAATAGAATATAGCGTCAATGTTAATAGCATGGAAAAACAAAGCGTATTGAATTTAACATTAAATGAAATAGGCCGATGTAATTTTACGGTAAACAAACCTGTGCAATTTGATGCTTATGAAGATAATCGTCAAACAGGTGCTTTTATTATTATTGACCGTTTAACGAATGCAACAGTGGGCGCTGGCATGATAGTTTCACCGTTGGCTGATTCGGAAAAAGGGCAGTCTCACAATTACAGTGAGTACGAACTTGAATTGAATACCTTTGTTCGTAAACATTTTCCTCATTGGGGAGCAAAAGACTTAACCGTCAAATAGCGAAGCTATAAACAGTTGAGCTTTGGCAAGCGAGCAACGAACAACAATAACAAGCACTGCGGGGTAAATAGTATTTTCCTCGCAGTTTATTATTTGTAGCTCGTAATGAGGATATGTCTCTCTGTTGTTATTAAAAACTGAAAGGGTTTATTTTTGGACAAGTTTCGAATGAAACCGTGCGAGTAATTATTTCTTCTGCTTTTTTGACTAATACTGCCGTTGTTTTAACAATACTGTGACCTCTTCGAAATAACCCCTGTCACCCAGTAAGTCGTTTATTATTACCGTTATCTTATGCTGCTATTTTTGACGGCACGTTAACCCTCGTTGGCACATCAACGAATTTAATCGTAAACAGTGAAGTGCTCAATGCCGAATTGCCCGCTTTAGGTTTTTTGACTTTTTTTTGTAGGTTTCTTATTAGTTATACCGCGTGGCACCATGCTGTAGTATTTTATATTTTTTTCCTTTTTAATTAATAACCCTAATGACTGAATGTGAATGATGACAAAAATTAATCAAGCAAGTCCTTACATTGAAAAGAGTAACGTAGAAAAATCGTCAGATGTTGTTTGGCATCAGCAAAGTGTCACTACTGAGCAAAAGTCTACTTTAAAAGGCCATAAAGCGGTATTACTTTGGTATACCGGCTTAAGTGGTTCGGGTAAATCGACAGTTGCCAATGCGGTCGAGCAAAAATTACTTGAGCGTGGCTGTCACAGTTATTTACTTGATGGTGATAACGTTAGACACGGATTAAATAACGATTTGGGCTTTACCGATGAAGACCGTATTGAAAATATTCGCAGAATTAGTGAAGTCGCAAAGTTATTTGTCGACGCAGGCTTGCTTGTTTCAACAGCATTTATTTCACCGTTTCAAAAAGACAGAGATCAAGCAAGAGCATTCATGCAAGATGCCCTTTTTTTAGAAGTCTTTATTGATACGCCTTTAGCGGTATGTGAAAGCCGTGACCCTAAAGGTTTGTATAAAAAAGCCAGAACAGGCGAAATAGCAAACTTTACAGGCATTAGTTCTGTATACGAATCACCTACAGATGCTGAAATACATGTTGAAACAGAGCGTTTATCTATTGAAGAATGTGCTGATATAGTTGTCGCTGCTTTAATTGAAAAACAAATAATAAAAGGATAGCCTTTATTCAGGCTAAACGATTTTACATAATAAGAATGAAGGTTTACCTATGAACTATGATGTATTTAATGGTGATGCTGACGGCATAATTGCTTTACTGCAATTACAATTAGCTAACCCAACAGCGAGTGTAAAAGTTACTGGTGTTAAACGTGACATTAGTTTATTAAAACAAGTAACCGAAAGAAGCAGTGAAGATAAACATGAAGGTGATGTCGACGTCATTCGTGTTTTAGACATCTCTATGGAAAAGAATAAAGCAGCACTGAATGAGTTATTAGCAAAGGGCAGTAAAGTTACCTATATTGACCATCACCGTGCGGGTGAGATTCCAGAGCATGATAATTTAGACGCGCATATTGATTTAGATGCTAATACTTGTACTGCGCTGATTGTTGATAAGCTTTTAGACGGACAGTTTCATGAATGGGCTATTTGTGCTGCTTTTGGTGACAACTTAATTGCTAAGGCCACCGAATTAGCGATATCTGCAGGTTTAAATGATGCGGAACGTGCGGACTTAGAAACGCTAGGTACCTTAATTAACTACAATGGTTATGGTTCACATATTGATGATTTGCATTTTCATCCATCAGCTTTATTAGCATTACTATTAGCTTACTCAAGTCCCTTTGATGCGATAAAAGATGTCGACTCGCCTTATTACATTTTACAAAGTCTATACAACCAAGATCATGTAAAAGCTGTTAACACAACAGCATTTTATGATACTCACTTACTCACCGCATTTGAATTACCAGACGACACTTGGGCAAGAAGAATCAGTGGTGTTTTCGGTAATGAACTCGCCAATATAAGCCCTGATAAAGCGCACGCTATTTTTACCATAAATGTCGACAGTACTTATACCGTTTCGTTAAGAGCGCCATTGTCAAATAAACAAGGTGCTGGTGATATTTGTAGTCAGTTTGCTACAGGAGGCGGTCGCGCTGCAGCCGCAGGTGTTAATGCACTCCCTAAAGAACAAATTAACGACTTTTTGGGGGCAGTAGAAAAATATTACAGATAAGAAATAAAGTGGTCCACCCGACAGGAATTGAACCTGTGACCACACGCTTCGGAGGCGTGTACTCTATCCAGCTGAGCTACGGGTGGTTTGCTGTTTGAAGCGCGGCAAATACTATAATTAAACGTGAAAATTGTCTAGCTTTGTCGTCTTTATTTTCTAAACGCGTACAAATTTAATCAATCTTAATTAAACTGCGTAAAAACAACGGAAAAAGATGTACATTAATCAGTAAGAACCCTAAAGTATTAACTATAATAATATTAGTTAATTTAACGCGTTATAGAATTACATATGAAATCATGGAATAGTTTTATTAGGTTTTTGATAACAGTAATCACCATTTTTGCAGCTTCTTCTTCATTTTCGCAGAGTTACGATCTTGAACAAGTTATCGTTGAGCCTTATGCCGATACGATTAAGCGAACCGGGAAACTTGATTTCAAACGAACTTTAAATTTATCTTTCAAAAGTAGTGGGTATTTAACGAAGCTTTCAGTTGATGAAGGGCAGTATTTTGAGAAAGGTCAGTTAATTGCGTCATTAGACACGACCGAATTAGTTCAAAATAAAAACGCTAGGTATGCGGAGTTATTACAAGCAAAGCGCGAAGTAAATCGTCAGCGTAAATTACTTGCAAATGAATTAAGTTCACAACAAAAACTAGACATAGTATTAACGAAAGTTGAAACAACCCGATCCGCTTATCAGATTGCCTTTTATAATTTAGAAAAAGCGCAAGTCTTTGCTCCATTTTCTGGCGTAGTCTTAAATCGTTATACGGAATTAGGTGAACTGCAGTCACCGGGTCATGAAATATTGAAAGTAGCGGCTTTAGAACAAAACTGGGTAGTAAAGGTTGCACTCACGGGTAATGAAGTCAGCCAAGTCCGTTTAGGTCAAAAAGTCAATGTTACCTTACAAGCACTAGGTATTGTTGTTGGAGAGGTGAGTAAAATCCCCGTCATTGCCAACACTGAAGGTAATCTGTTCATTATTGAAGTATTACTGCCTAACCTTACGTTAAAGAGCGGTATTGTTGCAGGGCAAATCGCTGAGATAACTATCGATTTTACCAGTGATAATTTTGTTTATCGCTTACCTATTTCCGCGTTGATCTCAGTGGATGACAATGGCCAAGCTGTGGTTATAACGAAACATCAGCAAAAACTTGCTTATCAGCACTACGATATTTATCGTTTGGATAATCAATTTGTCTATTTATTTGCATCGGTTGATGACGAGCCTTTGCAAATAGTCACCAGTGGCTGGCAACATATTGCATTAGGTCAATAATACTTATGTTATTACCTAAACTTGCGATAAAAAATGCCCAGTTCAGCTTTACAATAGTCTTACTTTTAGTGCTTGTTGGTATTGTTTCATATTTTCAAATGCCACGTTCAGAAGACCCTCAGTTCGATATGCCAATCACGTTAATTGAAGTGATTTACCCTGGCGCATCACCCACAGATATTGAAACGTTAGTGGTGAACCCGCTAGAAGCAGAATTTTCGGATATCGAAAATATTCAAAAAATTGAATCACAAGTTAAAAATGGTGGAGCACGTATTGAGATTACGTTTCTTTATGGTACTGATCCTGAAGCCTCTTACAACAAAGTAAAACAAGCCGTTTCATCAGTAAAGCCTAATTTACCCGATGGCGTTCACGATTTACTGGTATTAAAAGCGACACCCACGAGTGTTGCCATCATGCAATTAGCATTATGGAGTAACCCTATAGATTACAAGTTGATGGAGTTTCACGCCAAGCAGTTAGAGAAACGTTTAGAGGCGATTAACGATGTTCGAAAAGCGGATGTTTGGGGATACCCACAACAAATCGTCGCGATAGACATTAATTTAGCGTTGTTAAAACATTACGGCTTGTCTGTCACCGACATTAATTTTATTTTACAAGGGCGGGCAGTAAATATTACTCCTGGCTATGTTGATGCAAGTTCAAGACGCTTTAATGTGAAAGCCAGTGGTAACTTTGTACAACTGGCTGAATTAGGCGAAACGGTTATTCGCTCTAATGACCGTTATGTACTGCGGTTAAAAGATGTTGCTAATATTGGTTTTTCAGGATTAGAGCCCAACTATTTAGCTTATTATAATGATAAGCCAGTTATTTTTCTGACGATCGAACAACGTCCAAATACTAATATTTTTGATTTAACTGAAAGTATTGATAATGAAATAGCAAGGTTTACTAAAAGTTTACCCGAAAACGTGAACGTTGATGTACTGTTCAAACAAGCCGATAGCGTTGCATCAAGAGTCAATGGATTTTTTGATAACCTTTGGCAAGGTCTCGTGCTAGTTGGCATTATGGCTTTGGTATTTTTAGGGTTACGTGAATCGTTAGTTGTTATTGCCGTTATACCCTTGTCATTTTTAGTGGCGATTGGTTGGTTAGACTTTAGTGGTTTTGGCTTGCAACAAATGTCGATTGTCGGTTTGATCATCGCACTCGGTTTACTTGTTGATAATGCGATAGTGGTTACGGAAAGTATCCATAGAGAAAAGAAAAAAACAGCAAGTTTGTCTGACGCAGCAGCACTGGGTACCAGTAAAGTAGGGTGGGCCATTACCAGTGGCACAGTAACAACGATGTTAGCATTTCTACCTATGCTGATGCTAGCGAGTAATACGGGCGATTTTGTGCGTTCAATGCCTGTTACCGTAGTCTTAGTATTGGCCGCCTCTTTATTAATTGCACTCACCTTAACCCCGCTATTGGCCAGTCGATTTTTTGCTGAAAATTCAGAAAAAAGCACATCAAAAATTAAAACACTGCAGCATTACGTTAATATATTTGCTGAAAAGGTTTATGCCAAATGGCTGAGTCGGTTCATGCGTTCACGCTGGATTGTGATCACAATCGCAATACTTTGTTTAGCCGGAATGTTGTCGTTATTTGGAAAAGTGGGTGTAAGTCTGTTTCCAAAAGCAGAAAAACCAATGATCATGCTTGATGTTGAAACACCGCCTAATTCGTCGTTAGCCTATACCGATGAAGTGATGCAAAAAATGACAAAGGTGATTGAAGAACATGACCTTGTCGATAAAGTTGCGTTAAATGTGGGTAATGCGAATCCACGTATCTACTACAATCAAATACCGAAGCGTGGTGTGTCAACTTACGGCCAAGTCATTGTAATTCTAAAAGAATACCATGCTGAAAAAGTGTCTACACTTGTCACTCAACTTCGCCAAGAGTTTGGCCAATGGCAACAAGCAAAAATTACGGTAAGCGAATTCACGCAAGGCCCCGTAACAGACTTACCTATTAGTGTACGGTTGATGGGTGAATCACTAAGCGACTTAGAAAGTGTCGCTAATGATCTGGCCAGTATGATGGCAAGTACAGAAGGTATTATAAATATCAATAATCCCATTGGTATCGCTAATACAGAGTTACTGCTTGATATTAACTATGAAAAGGCAGGCTTAACCAATATCGATATTAATACCCTAGATACTACGTTACAGACAATTCTTTCTGGTACCGCAGTCGGGCGATTTAATGATGATAACGGCGAAAATTATCCAATTATTGTACGACGTAAAAATCCAGACATTGATGGTTTGGCCGATATTAATGTCACTAACCGTTTAGGTGAAGCTATTCCGCTCAATCAATTTATTACCACTACATTGCAAAAAGGTCGTACCGAGTTCTATCATTATCAAAAATTACGTATGGCTAAAGTGTCTGCAGATGTTAATAAAACCTATGCAGTGAGTGAATTAACGACCAAAGTCACTGACTATTTAGCGCAATATAATATGCCGAAAGGTATTAGCTATACCTTGGGCGGAGAAGAAGAATCTCGACAAGAAAACTTTTCGGGCTTAGCGCAAATAATGCTGGTTACCGCCATAGGTATTTTTGCGGTATTGGTCTTACAGTTTAAGTCGTTTATGCAACCCCTCATTATTTTTACGTCAATTCCTTTTGCGATGGCAGGCTCTGTTATAGGTCTATACATAACAGAACAATCCTTTTCGATGATGGCATTTATTGGTTTGATTAGTTTGTTTGGTATTGTCGTAAATAACGCGATCATATTAATCGATACTGCTAATCGTAACCTTAAGGAATCCAATCATTTACAACAAGCAATATTAGATGCGAGCGCAACCCGTTTTACACCCATATTATTAACAACGTTAACGACAATCGGTGGCCTTTTACCTTTAACTATTTTTGGTGGGGCTTTATGGCAACCTTTAGGTACTGTTATTATTTCAGGCTTGTGTGTTTCAGCGATAGCGAGTTTTTTATTGGTGCCCGTATTAACTGAAATATTTACCAAAGCAAAAGTACCGTAGAACAATTAAACAGAACTCAACAATAAGTTTACTATAAATTATGGATTCATTAGGGTTATTCGGTTACTCGTTAGCGAGCGTTGCTTATTTTGTTTTTGCATTACTTATTTTTGCTGCGCGAAATAATACAACACTCGCTCGTTGGGTACTAGTTTGTACGTTAGTGACTGTTGCAACCAACGCGGTAGCTGCAGCACAAATTAAATTAGGTTTTAGTTTACAATGGGCAATGCTCGCTGATGGTTTTAAAATAGCTTGTTGGTCACTGTTAATTGTATTATGTAATACTGAAAATCGTGCTTTTAAAGACATTGTTGCTAATTATTATATTCGCCAATACGCAAGTATCTGGGGAGTATTAATGGTTGTGTGTTGGTTAACAAGCTTCTTACTCAATTATTCCTACGAATATATATTCTTACTTTTTATCGTATTAAATTTATGGAGTTTAGTGCTTTTAGAACAACTTTATCGTAGTGCAAACGCACAAGTGCGTTGGGCTATTTGGCCAATGGTTATTGCATTAGCCAGTGTGGCAATCTTTGATTTTGTTTTATATGCACAAGCAACCATGGTTGATGGTGTTGATTTTAACTTCTGGTTCAGTAGGGGGTATATTTCTCTTGTTGTTGTTCCATTGTTGTTGATCAGTACACGACGAATTCGTAATGGCTCAGTGCGTATTTTTGTTTCTCGACATGTTGTTTTTTATAGCTCTATGTTGATGATCGCGGGTCTTTATTTATTAGTCATGTCGTTAGCAGGCTATGTTATTAATTACTTAGGTGGCGAATGGGGCAGTGTTGTAAGTCTTGGTTTCTTAATGTTGAGTGGTTTGGTCTTAGTCGCATTATTAATCACAGAGTCTTTACGACGAAAATTAAAAGTATTTATCGCGAAGAACTTTTTTGCGAACAAATATGAATACCGAGATGAGTGGTTAAATTTAATAGAAAAAATAGAAACCACTAATGCAGAAAGCTATTATCAAATGGCCACCCAAATTATGATGTCTAAAGTTGATGCTGAAGGTGGCGCTATTTTGAAAAAAGTGACAGAGCAGCGTTTTAGTATTCAATATCAAGAAAATATAACGTTAGACGAATCTTTAAATAATCAATTAGTTCAATGTAGTATGTTCTGCCAGAAACAAGGTTGGATTATTGATATTGAAGAGTACAGGCAAACACCCACAGTTTACCCTGAACTTACGCTAGATTTAACATTGTTCGATTCAAACAGTATAAGAATTATTGTTCCTATTTTTATTGGCAAAGCATTTTACGGTATGTTTTTCTTAACGGGTAAAAAGGAATTTAAACAATTAAATTGGGAAGACAGAGACTTACTTTTTGCAATATCAAAGCAATTAGGTAATTTTGTGTCTTTGCATGAAGCTAATGACAAACTGGCAGAGTCAAAACAGTTTGATGCCTTTAATCGCATGTCAGCTTTTTTAGTACATGATTTAAAAAATGTACAAGCACAGCTAGCGTTAATTAGTACCAATGCTAAAAAACATGGTGATAATCCTGAATTTATTGCCGATGTATTTGAAACCGTTGAATCTGCGACTGAGCGGCTGTCTAAAGTTTTATCGCAGTTACGTAATAAACAAGTCGCGCAATCTGAAAGCGAATTGGTGGATATTTCTGAATTGCTTAACCGTGTAGTTCAACAACGCAACATTAGTTTACCCCTTGTAACGTTTGACAACCAGAACCATTGTGAAATGGCTATTGATGGGGAAACCTTTCATTCAGTGCTAAATCATCTAATACAAAATGCTCAGGAAGCGACAAACAAGCAAGGCTGGGTTAAAGTAGCACTTACTGAGAAAGACAAACATATCGTTATAAAAATTACAGATAATGGCTGTGGAATGTCTAAAAGCTTTATTGATAGTCGATTGTTTAAGCCTTTCGATACCACTAAAGGTAATGCGGGTATGGGCATTGGTGTTTTTGAAGCTAAACAATTTATTGAGAGCATTGCTGGGCTCATTAAGGTCGACAGTACTGAAGGGGAAGGGACAATATTTATTATTGATTTACCAATTAATCCCCTTTATGAATAAATTATAGAAAGCTAACATTGTGATAATAAAAAGGTTTTAGCCGTATGGAAAAGTTACTGATCATTGATGATGATAAAGGTATACAAAAACAACTGAAATGGAGTTTGTCTGATTTTGAAGCGGTATTAGCAGGTGATCGTGAAAGTGCCGTTGCTGCTGTGCGACGTTACGAGCCCAAGGTAGTTACGCTTGATTTAGGTTTACCACCAGACGAAGCTAATGCAACAGAAGGTCTAGCGGCATTGCAAGAAATTCTCACTATAGCCCCTCATACTAAAGTTATTGTTATAACGGGTAATGATGATCGTACCAATGCGCTAAAAGCGATATCAGCAGGAGCGTACGATTTTTATCAAAAACCCATAGACCCTGAAGTGATCAATGTCATTATTGCTCGTGCTTTTAGTGTTGCCGCCATTGAAGAAGAAAACCGAAAAATGCGTAAAGTTGCAGGCAGCGACATGGGTATTATCGGTAATAGTGAAGCCATTGACCGTTTACGTATGATGGTTAAACGTATCGCCCCAACACAGATTACAGCCTTATTATTAGGCGAAAGTGGCACGGGAAAAGAAGTTACAGCCAACGCCGTACATATTGCCAGTGATCGCAGTAATAAACCTTTTGTTGCCATTAATTGTGCTTCTATTCCTGAAAATTTATTAGAAAGTGAATTGTTTGGTTTTGAGAAAGGAGCTTTTACAGGCGCTCATCGCTCAACGAAAGGAAAGATAGAGTGTGCTGAAGGTGGAACATTATTTCTCGATGAAATTGGTGATATGCCCTTTAGCTTACAAGCTAAGTTATTGCGATTCTTGCAGGAAAAAACCATTGAACGCCTTGGCGGACGACAAGAAATAAATGTTGATGTACGCGTTGTCTGTGCAACGAATCAAAATTTAGAAGACATGGTGGCAGCAAAAACCTTCCGCGAAGATCTCTTTTATCGTGTGAGTGAAATAACGTTAAATATTCCACCATTAAGAGATCGCGATGAAGATGTGTTAATTCTCGCCCAGTACTTTTTGCAGCTGTATGCACTTGAGTATAAACGTAATGTAAAAAGCTTCTCTGAAGACGGCTTAAGTGCGATCAAGGCACATAAATGGCCAGGTAATATACGTGAGTTACAAAATAAAGTAAAAAGCTCAGTAATAATGACAACGGGAACACAAGTTACCGCATTCGACTTAGGGTTCTTAGATCATACCAATACTGAATTTGAGCTGTCTTTGAATTTACGTGCGGTGCGTGAAAAAGCAGAATCACTTGCCATTCAAAAAGCTTATGCTTTGTCTGAAGGGAATATGTCAAAAACGTCAGAATTACTGGGAGTGACTAGACCAACCTTGTATTCTTTAATTGAAAAATATGGACTTCACATTAATCACACTTAAAGGATTGAAGGGATTTATAAGGTTTTACCCGGGCTAAAACCTTATAAATATAGTGTAAATTTAGAGCTTATTCAGGAGATTTTTTTGTGTCTTTATCGTCATGTAAACCGAGATTAGCTTCTGCATATAAACGGCTTTTTTGTTTAAGGAGCTTATCGACATAACGGGCCATTTTTATTTTTTCTTTAATTGAAGATTCTAATATTTCTTCCACTTCTCTTAAAATTTCTTTCATGTTTTCAACATTCTCTGTTGAATTAACAATAAGTTGTGCACTTGCTTGGCTGGGTTCATTACTGGTTAATTGGGCTTTATGAAGAGAACCGGTTAGCTCGACCTGCATTTCTTTCGCCACTTCATGAATGGCCTCTGAATTAATACAAGTGAGTTCTTCTAAAAAACCAAACAATAATAAACGGTCAACAAAAATATTAATTTTTCTTGGTACACCTAAGGTTTTCTCATGAATGATATGTAAACCATTGTCAGAGAAAAGTGACGCTTTATTACAGCCAGCTTGATGTAATCGATGGTTAACGTATTCTTTCACTTCGTCTGCTGTTAACGGCTTTAAATGGGCTGAAGCAATAATTCGCTGACGAAATTGTTCCATATTAGGCGCTTGAATAATGTCTTTTAACTCTTCTTGTCCGAGTAAAAAACTTTGTATTAATGGTTTATTGTCAAGTTGGAAGTTAGATAGCATTCGAAGTTCTTCAACCGTCTCAATGGGTAGGTTTTGAGCCTCATCAACTATAAGTAAAGCACGTTTCCCTTGACGGTTTAAATCAATAAGAAATTGCTCAATAGCTTTTAAGAGTTCAGCTTTGCTATTGCCTTGAACTGAAATTTTGAATTCAGAAGCAACCAATTCAAGCAATTCTTGTGGATTAAGTTTTGTGGTAACCAGTTGAGCAGCAATAATAGAATCGTCAGCAATATTGTTTATTAGGTTACGCGCTATGGTTGTTTTACCGGTACCTATAGGGCCGGTAACCACAATAAAACCTTCACCTTGGTCTAAGCCATATTGTAAATAAGACATCGCCCTTTGATGGTTGCTTGATGCAAAAAAGAAACGAGGATCTGGACTTAACTGAAAAGGGCGCTCTTTAAAACCATAATAATTTTCGTACATACTGCTTAAAAACCTTTACTGAGTTTGAGGGTGATTCTATCTTCCTCATAATTGAACGATTGCGTAGTTGAACTACGATTAAGATGGGTTAAACCTAATTTGACGGTAAATTCACTGTTTAACGATTTGTCATATTCAATACTATAACGACGATAGCGATCTTGTCGTTCATTTATTTGCTTTAGTGACCTATGATCATCGTTATATTCTAATTTAAGCTGGATATTTGATTTGCCGCTAACTTTGCGGGTTATAGAAAATGAAGCACGGTGATTTTCATCTTCGGTACGGGTATTTAAATTTTCACGCATTGAACTAGTTACTGTTAAATCAAAAGTTGTGCGTGAAAGTTGTAATGTCGACGACCAATTTAAGGCTTTGTTTAATGATAGCGCAAAATCTTCCTGTAAAATAAAATCATTTAAATTGACGAGTTGGTAATCATCAAAATCGATATTCTCGTTATTGTTAATAAAACAGGTAGAAGCATCTGGCACATCGCCTTGTGGACACCAAAAGCTGCCTAAAGCAACCGTTTCATAATTATTGCGGGTGAATGCCCTAACTTCTTCAACATATGAAAGGGTATTAGTTAAGCGTTTATTTTTATGGGTAAAGTCAAACCCATAACTTTCGCCATAAAAGCGTTGCCCGTAATCAATTTTTAACTGTGTTCTTTGGCTAGGCTGCCATTTTATAGTGGCAGCGGTATAATCTTCCTGTTCATTACCCTCTAAATCTAATTGAGTACCTGTAGGGGTATTGTAAGAAAGGTCTATGAGTAATCTCGGGCTTATTAGCCAACGTAATCCGCCACCATAAGAGTCAGATTCTAACGATGAACTATTATCGGTAAGATCTCCTTCGTTTGTTTCATCATAATAACGCAAAAACGGCGTAATTTTGTAATCGGTAATTAATCCTAACTTTACCTCTCCTTTAAAAAGCTTGCCATCTATACCTCTATTTGTATAGTCTGCTGAATTTACCGACAAATCCCAATAAATATGACGCGCAGAGGTACCATTCTTACTTTGAAAGTTGGCATTGTATCCTTCTCGTTCACCTAGGCCATCTTGTGATTGGGTTGTTAGATATTGCACACGAGAATTTATAAGAAAAGCGCTATTATCAATGACGTATTCTATGCCAGCATTATATGTTTCTACTCTTACGGTATCACCCGAAACAATATCAGCTAAAGCGTTGCGAGCATTGTTTCTTGATTGGTTTGATATGGCAGCACTACCCGTTAAAGCAAGGCCGTTAGGTGCTAGCTTTAAACGAAAAGTACTGTCTACGGTGTGAAAGTCATCATCGGTATCGTGATCATGACTGTACATTGCATATACACTACGAGAATTGAGAGAAAATTCTAATTTTTTTGATGAAAATAAAGTACTTAACGAAAGTCCCGTTTGACTCACTAGACTTGACGTTTGGTCATCAATCGCTAACGTCACATTATCTGAATATGTCTCATCAATAATTAACTGTGGTGTAAACTCCCATTCTCCTGCAGAGGTATTTGCAGATAAAACGGCAATCAGTGCTACAGCCAATTTTTTCTTATTTACTGCCGTATCCATAACCATAATAGCCATACATATCCTTGTGAGATCTGATTGCCTTATTTAACACCAAACCGAGTGCTAAATCTTCATTGAGGTTTTCTGTCGCTTTTTGAATATCGGCTAAAAGTGTTTTCGATTCTTCAACTACAACGACTGCTTGCCCCATTAAATTTGCTAATACTAAGGTTTCTGTTACGCCAACTAAAGGAGGGCAATCAAATATTACGATACGATCGGGATACCGTGCTGCTAATTCTTCTGCAAAAGACGCCATGCGATCGCTTGCGAGTAATTCATTTGAAAGATGATGTGGCTCCCCCGAAGGAATTATCTTAAGCTTATCGATATTTGTACTGTACATCACTTCAGATATATCGTGTTTTTCACCGAGTAGATATTCAATTAAGCCTGGGACTTCTCCAATGCCTAATTCTCTATTTATACTTGGTCGTAAAACATCTGCATCAATTAACAGTACTGTTTTATCTTGTTCTAATGCGATACTTAAGGCGAGATTAATTGAAATGAAGGTTTTACCTTCATTGGGCTTAGAGCTACTCACCATAATCAGATTACTATTATGAAGCGTTTTAGAGCCAGGCCCAAATGCATTGTTTAAAAGTTTACGTTTAATTTGTCTAAACTCATCTTTAATACTTTTTCTTGTACCGTTATCGATTAAAAACCCACGACTTTCGAGGTCTTTTTTATCGAGTTGTAAAATATCGTTACTTGTGGGATTCACCGCATTTTTACCCGTTTCAGTGACTGTGTTAGTAACTTCAGGTGTAGGGGAAGCATCAACCAAAGCTTTATTTTCTTGTTGAGCAATTTTTTGCTTTGCGAGCGCTTTTTCTATTGTACTCATAAATTAAAAATCCTGTGTATTGGCGCTTGTATTGCCTCTGGAAATAGCGAGTAAGCTATAAAAGAGCACAAGATTAAAATCAATAAACTATTAGATAAAATAAAGAGCATTGTTTTGCGTTTATCTTTGCTTTGCAAGCCGATATTTTCAGTAGCGGAAACGATACCAAAAATAGGAATGCCCGTTGCGCGAGCGACTTGGCTGCTTGAAGTAACAACCGGATTAATTTGACTGAATAAAAAAGAAAGTCCTAACCCTACCCCGACACCTAAAAAGGTGACAACCCCATAGAATAAAAATCGCTTAGGGCCTGCTGGTTTAAGAGGGGCTCTAGGGGGGTCAATGACTTTAAAATTTATATTACTTGTTGTTTCATCTGCTGATTGACCTATTTGTGCCTTTTCTCTGCGATCAAGTAAGGTTTCGTATTGCTTTTGGGTGATTTCGTATCCCCGGTCAAGGGCAACTAATTCTGCTTCAATTTCAGGCAGGGTATGAATCTTGTTTTCAAGTGCTTTAACAGTATTTCTATAGTTATTAGCTCTTACTTCCATAGAGGCTACTTGACCTTCAAGTTGGTTAACTTGAATTTGAATTTCTTGAATTACCGGGTTTTGGCTGATTGGCGCATAGTCATTACTGTCATCATTACTGCTTGATAAGTACTGCTCAATTTCACCCTCTCTTTTTTTCGATAAATGGTCAAGACGTCGCTGCACTTCTTTCACATCCGGGTGCTGCTCTGTATACCTCAGGCGTAATCCGTCTAATTGCCCTTCAAGTTCTGCAATGCGATCATCATAGGTTGTTTTTATACTGTTTGAATCAACAATATTACTTTGTTGAGAAGCATTGGATGACGTGGGTTGGTTTAGCTTAGCTTTTGAAGCGGCTAATTGTGTTTTAGTTTCCAACAAAATAAGTTCGATTGTTTTTAATTGTTCTTTTGCATTATTAAGTTTGTTGTAATATCCGCCGTATTGGTCGGGAAGTACATCACTGTATTTTTGTTTGAAATTCGTTAAACGCGCTTCTGCTTTTAATAAACGGTTTTCGTATTCATTAATTTGGTTATCAATAAATTTTTGAGCAGAATCAGAATCTTTACGATTATCACCCCGAGTATTTTCAATAAAAACAGTTAATACCGCTTGTACAACGTCACGTGCCATTGTTGGGTTTTTGTCTGTAAATTTTATATTAAAAATGTTTTCCCTTCTTCCACCTGTTTTTTTAATGGAAATATCTTCTTTTAAACGTTTAATTAAATTATCAAATTCTTGTGGTGTATTCGCTTGAACATCTAGGTCGGTCATTCTGGCAATACGTTCTAAGTTCGGGCGGCTCAGTAAAGTGGAAACCATTTGACGAATTTGCAAGTCTGGGTTCAATTCAACGGTCATTCCCTTAAGCAAAGGGCTTAGAATGGACTGGGTATCGGCAAATACACGTGCTTCTGATTCATAAGTGTCTTGCAGTTGTGAAACCACTAACCAACCTAAAGGGCAAATAAGCCAAGTCGCTATCATAAGATAACGTCGTTTTATCCAAATACCTTTTAAATAATCTAAAATTTGTTCAAGTGCTTCTTGCATTCCTGACCTCTAAAACTGGGGAATTAATCAAATAATTTATTAATGTTAAAGGTTAAATGTTAAAACCACGTTTCTGGGATAACAATAATATCCCCGGGTAAAACATCTACGTTTGCACCTATTTCACCATTTTTAATTAAATCTTCAATATAAATTTCGTATTGTTTTTGTTTGCCATTTTCAACACGCACTAATACTGCGTCATTACCATCGGCAAACTCTGTTAATCCACCCACTTGAATCATAACATCAAGTAAAGTCATCTGCTGAATGTAGTTGATAGATTTAGGTTGTGAAGCTTCCCCTATAACACGAATTTGTTCACTAAATGGCCCAACAAAATTATTAACCGTTACCGTAACCACAGGTTCTCTTAAATAAGTGGCTAAAATTTCTTCAATGGTACGCGCCAGTTCAGTTGGTGTTTTACCCGATACGGGTATATCTTCCACTAAAGAGGTGGTTATCATGCCATCAGGGCGAACGACGAATGTCCCTGAAACCTCTGGATTTCGCCAAACAAAAATATTTACAACGTCACCTGCACCAATGAGGTATTTATAAGTGGTTACATCAACAGTGGTAGATTGGTGAACGGTTGCTGGTGGTAATGTTAGGGTACTACACCCTGCAATTACATAAGCGAAAGATAGTAGAATTACTGTTTTTAGTTTACGGAACGTATTTTTTTCCATGGTTCTAACCTTTTTTATACATCGAATTTATAATAATAATACTAAGTTACCAGATTGTATGTGATTTTTACATATGTTGCACAACATTTAATAGGTGTAAAATATTATTAATTTTTGTTACTATTCTATGATCAAATGTTTAGAGGAATCACGAACGTTTTTTCTTGCATAATCAACGTGTAATAAACTGTTATATTGTTAAACGCAAAAATAGGGAATATTTATTTAGTATGTCTAGCCCAAAATTCAAAGATCTATCTTCGGGTAGTAAATCTTTAGTGCTTATTGAATTGATTTTTTTTGCGGGATCATTATTATTAACCGTCTATTTAAATAGTCTATTCTTATTTGTTGCACCTCAAGATATTCCCACCAATTTACTGGCGATTTGTGCCGTCGTCTTTGCGCTTGTTGTGCAGTTGTCTTCGTTAGCGCTCGGCTTATATAACTCTAAACTTCGTGAAAACTATCGGGGTGTGCTAAGGCGTTTACTTGTTTCTGTTGCGATTGGTTTTTTCATTGTTACATTAATCAACCCTTTATATGGACAACATGCATTAAAGATAGAATTACTTGCGCTTGCTGCTTTATTTAGTCTTATCATCGCCAGTGCCTTTCGATATTTTACGCTTCAAATTGACTTTTTTGGTTTTAGTAAACGTGTCGTTTTAGTGCTTGGCGCTGGTGACCGAGCGTCTATTATCGAAAAACGTATGCGTCGTGATGTTGATAGGCAAGGCTTTTATATGCATGGTTTCGTTATTATGCCCGGAGATACTGAAACGGGTATTGTTAATGAGAACCGCATTGACCTCGACGGCTCTCTGGTTAACTATGCTTTAGAACATGGCATTGACGAAATTGTTGTTGCTAGTGATGAACGTCGAGATAATTTACCCGTTGACGAATTATTTGCTTGCAAAATTCGTGGCGTAGAAATTACCGAAATACTTGATTTTATAGAACGTGAAACGGGTCAAATAGCGGTAAACCTTATTTACCCAAGCTGGGTAATATATTCAAATGGGTTTGCATCAGGTAACCATCTTCGCAACACCTTAGATTGGGTATTTAATGCGGGCATTGCCCTTGTTTTAATTTTGCTTACATGGCCGGTGATGTTAATTACGGCAATGTTAATTAAGCTAGATGAAGGCATGAAAGCACCGATATTTTATCTACAAGAACGCGTTGGTCTTGATGGACAAGCTTTTAACATTTATAAATTCAGAAGTATGCGCATCGATGCAGAGAAAAATGGTGCACAAATGGCTTCTGAAAATGACGACCGTACAACAACCATAGGCAAATTCATTCGTAAATACCGTGTTGATGAATTACCACAAATTTTAAATGTACTTCGTGGCGATATGGGCTTTGTTGGCCCGCGCCCAGAGCGCCCTGAATTTGTGCAACAGCTGATTAAAAATTTACCTTATTACAATGAACGCCACAATGTTAAGCCGGGTTTAACGGGTTGGGCACAGCTGAAATATCCATATGGTTCAACGGAAGAAGACTCCTTAGAGAAGCTTAAATACGATTTGTATTACATTAAGCACCGTAGTTTTATGTTAGATTTATTGATTTTGATTAGAACGGTTGAAATTGTTTTGTTTGGTAAAGGCCGTTAAAAACACTTTATTTTTATCTGTTGAAATTAGCAAGAGAAGGACGTTGAGTTGAAAGTTTTACATGTGTTGGAATATTCTAGGCCAAATATAAGTGGCTATTCTTTGCGTTCTGACGCAATTATTCGCCATCAACGAGAAGTGGGTATTACCACTAATCAACTGACAAGTCAGCGTTACCAAGATTTTGAAGCATTAGAAGAAGATGTCGATGGTGTGCTTTATCAGCGCACCGAGAAATCGACATCTTTTTTAACAAAAATCCCTTTTATTAATTATCTATTGCACATTAATCATTTAGCTAAGCGTATTGAAAAAGCGGTTTTAGCCGATAAACCTGATGTTATTCAAACTCATTCTCCTATGTTCAATGCTTTAGCTGCGGTTAAAGTTGGAAAGAAATATAATATTCCAGTGACTTATGAAGTTCGAGCTTTATGGGAAGACGCTGCAGTTGATACGGGAAAAACCACAGAAGGTAGCTTTAAATACCGTACGATAAAAGCGATAGAGCAAAGTGCTTTTGAAAAAGTTGATGCGATTAGCTGTATTTGCCAAGGATTAAAAACAGATATTATTAAACGTGGCATACCAGAAAGTAAACTTTTTGTTACCCCAAATGCTGTCGATATTAATAATTTTAAACCTTCCTATCAGCGTGACGCTGAATTAGAACAATCGTTTCATTTGTCAGGTAAGAAAGTGGTTGCTTTTGTAGGCACCTTTTTTAAATATGAAGGTTTGTCTTACGCAATAGAAGCAATGAAAACGATTACTAAAACTCGTGACGATATTCATTTGTTGTTAGTGGGTGCTGGGAATGAATTTGAAAATTTACAACAGCAAGTCAACGACGCTAATCTTAATGAATGGGTTACATTTGTTGGTCGTGTACCATTTGATCAAGTCAGTCGTTATTATAGTTTGGCAGATGTAATGGTGTTCCCTCGTGAAAGTATTCGTTTAACTGAACTCGTTACCCCATTAAAACCTTTAGAGTCGATGGCACAATTTAAACCTGTTATCGCTTCAGACATTGGCGGTCATCGAGAACTCATTGTTGATGGTAGCACGGGCTTTTTATTCCCTGCTGACGATGCACAAGCATTAGCAAACAAAATCATAAGCACAATTGATGATAACGAGTTATTGTCGAAAGTGAGTGAGGCTGGGTTGCTTTATGTACAAAATGATCGCAATTGGCTCAATACGGCAAAGCAATACTTACCCGTTTATCAAAAGCTGAAAAAATAAATGCCAGACAAGCATAAATCATTGTTGGTTATTACTAACCTCTATCCGGTTCCGTGGGGACCTAACAGAGCGAGTTTTAATAAACAACAATTTGAACTTCTTAGTGATACTTTGCCTGTTAAAGTTATTGTTTTATTACCTTGGAAAGAATGGTTAAATCATCGAAGTGAATGCCAATCATCACCCAAAATAAAATATTGTCCATATTTCTATATTCCTAAGTTTGGCAGACGCTTGGTGCCCGCTTTTCAATGCTTTTCATTATTGTTCTTTTTACCTTGGATCAAAAAACAACAGTTCTCTGCAGTTCTCGCTTCGTGGGGATTTCCTGATGCAGTTGCAGTTGCTATGCTTAATAAATTCCTTAAATTACCCTTTTTTGTTAAAGTTCATGGCACTGACGTTAATGAAAATACTCAGTTTTCTGCGCGCAGTCGTTTAATGAAAACCTGGCTTAATAAAGCTAAAACAGTGTTTTGTGCAAGTGAAGCATTAGCGAATGTTTTAGAGAGTAAAGGGATCAATAAACAAAAGTTATCTGTTAATTATAATGGTGTTAATCCCAAGGTGTTTTACCCTTTAAAGCAAAAGTTGCACAAACAGCATTTTGTTTTTGTTGGTAGTTTAATTGCGACTAAAGGGTGTAACGAACTTCTTGCCGCCTTTGTTCAAACTAAACAAAAATTTCCAGAGGCAGAATTAGACATCGTTGGTGAAGGTCCAATGAAAAAAACATTGGCTGAAAAAATTCATCAACAGGGTTTAACTAACCGTGTTCGTTTACATGGTTCGGTGCCTTTACCTAAAGTTGCCGAATATATTCGACAAGCGAATATTCTGGTTTTACCAAGTTATCGCGAAGGTGTTCCTAACGTACTATTGGAATCTTTTGCCAGCGGAACACCCGTTATTTCAACGCGAGTGGGTGGTATTCCTGAAGTGGTTAACAATGATGTTGGCCTATTAGTTGATGCTGAAAATGAAGTGCAATTAGCCGCTGCAATGCAAGAGTCGTTGAATATAATATGGTCTGCTGAGGTTATTCTTCAGCATGCGAAACGATTTGATTGGCAAAAAAATGTTCAGCATGTTTTAAATGAAATAGGTGAATAGTGAAGTATCTGAAAAGTGATATTAAGCAAAAACAACAGGTTCTTGCTGATGAAGGTTATCAAGTCTCTATACTGAGAACATTAGTTAGTGATGGTACTTCTGCGAATGTTTTATATCGGCTAACTAGCTGGTTAATAAAGTATAAGTTAGCTCCTTTCGCACTTATCTCTCTCTGGCTTAATCGTGTTATAAACGGTTGTGTGATCGGTGCAGGTGCTAAGTTTGGTCAAGGTTTTGTGATCATGCATCCGGTTGGTGTCGTTATAAATTCAAAAGTGAGTGGCGGCAAGAATATAGTGATTGAGAGCGGAGTGGTTATTGGTGATGAAAAAGGCCAAGCCCCTTGTTTGGGTGACAATATTTTTATTGGTGCTGGAGCGAAAATTATTGGTGGTATTACCATTGGAGACAATGTGAAAATTGGTGCAAATGCAGTCGTTGTTAAAGACTTACCCAGTAATGTAACCGCTGTAGGTATTCCTGCAAAAATTATTAATAAAGGCAATTAATCATGTTGATGTTATTTTGGATAGCATTATTTTTATTAGTGTATTCATACCTTATTTATCCGCTTATTTTACATTTTACCGTTGTACCTAAAACGCTTAAGTTAACAACACCTGAGCAATGGCCAAGTGTTGACATTATTATCGCGGCATATAACGAAGAGTCATGCATTAAAGAACGAATAGAAAATGCACTTGCCCAAAATTACCAAGGAAATTTTCAAATACTTGTTGCTTCTGACGGCAGTCAAGACAAAACAGGCATGATAATCGAAGCATTTTCTGATGAAAAAGTACGAGCTTATAACTTTGAAGTTAATCGAGGTAAAATTTCAGTACTCAATGACTTAGTCGCTAAATCTAGTGCCGATATTTTAGTATTCACCGACGCAAACACTGATTTTAATGTAGATGCAGTAACTATTCTCGTTGAGAGTTTTAGTGGTAATGTTGGTGCTGTATCTGGGGAGCTTATTTTAGAAACAGAAGATTGCAATCAAAATCTTGACGGAATGTACTGGCGTTACGAACAATTTTTGAAAAAATGTGAATCTGAACTCGGTAGTTTATTAGGGGCCAACGGCGCTATTTATGCCCTTAAAAGAGCATTGTATCTACCATTATCAACCGATACCATTGTTGACGATTTTTGTATTGTCATGAACGTAAAAAAGCAAGGTTATGACGTTGTATATAACGACACAGCGATAGCTAAAGAAGAGGTTGCCCCATCATTAGGCGATGAAGTGGGTAGACGTATTCGAATTGGTATTGGTAATTACAAAGCCTTTTTTGCTAATCTATGGGCATTATCACCCACTAAAGGTCTATTAAGTTGGTGTTATTGGTCGCATAAAGTATTGCGCTGGTTTGCTCCTCACTTTATGTTAATTGTTTTTATCAGTAATGCATTTTTGATAGAAAACATTATCTATTTGTACTTATTTATTATTCAAATACTTTTTTATGCAACAGCATGGCAAGGGCAGAAACGTATGAATAAAAATCAAAAAGTGAATGGTATTGTTGCCATTATTAGTTTTTTTGTTTCAATGAATGTTGCATTAGGACAAGGATTTATCCGTTTCTGTAAAGGCCATAAAAATGGTGGCTGGAAACGTACAGCTCGCACAGGAGATACTAAGTAATGATTTTGTTTTTATTGATATCAGCTTTTGCTTTATTAGCCGCTTTTTGGAAAGTACTTAAGCTTAAAAATATGGAAATGTGGTTTTTTCCATACATTAAACAACTCTTCAACAAGCCTAAAGTTGATGGCCCAATTCATGTAATGTTTTGCTTTGTTGATCACTTTGAGCCTCAGTGGCGGAATGATGATATTGAAATAGAACGTGCACGTGTTGACCGTTGGTGTAAAGATTATCCGTTAATGGCGCAGCAACATAAAGATGCCGATGGGCACCATCCAAAACATTGTTTTTTCTACCCTGAAGAAGAATATCGCCATGAGCATTTAGCTAAGCTATCAGATATGTGCTATCGCGGCTTCGGTGAAATTGAAATTCATCTACACCACGATAATGACACCGCTGAAAACTTTTCTAAAGTGATGACCAATTTCGCAAAAACTTTACATACTGAACATGGGGCATTACCTGTTCATCCAGAAACAGGTCAAATAATGTATGCCTTTATCCATGGAAACTGGGCATTAGATAATTCATTACCTAATGGCTATATGTGTGGTATTGATAACGAATTACCTTTATTAAAAGCAACTGGTTGTTATGTAGATATGACTTTACCGTCAGCACCTAGCCCCGCACAAACGTCTAAAGTAAATTCTATTTACTACGCTACAGGTAAGCCTGGTGGTTGTAAGGCCCATGATAATGGAGTTGATGTTGAAGTGGGTAGAGAAGAATCAGGCGATTTAATGCTTATTCAAGGACCTTTAGGCGTCACTTTAAAATGGCGTACTCCTAAGGGATTACCCAGAATTGAAAACTCAGATGTACGTAAAACTATGCCGCCACTTAAGTCACGTGTAGACCAATGGATAAAATCACACATACATGTTAGAGGGCGTCCAGAATGGATATTTATAAAAGTTCATACCCATGGTACGCAGGAAGCTGACATGGATACTCTATTGGGTCAAGCAAGACACGACATGCATAGCTATTTAGAAACTAAGTACAACGATCAAGAAAATTATATCTTACATTATGTATCTGCCCGTGAAATGTACAACATTGTTAAAGCCGCAGAAGATAATAAAGCCGGAAACCCAAATGATTACCGTGATTTTATCTTACCTAAACCACCGTTTAAAACGTTGTAGTGCCATATATGTTGTCTTTTCAACTTCGCCAAGGACTTAGCAAGTTACTCACACTAACGGGAGGTATTAACTACTTTTGGAATAAGTTACCTAACGGTGTATATGCTTTTAATTATCATAGGATCGGCGATAAAGATAAGTCGCCTTTTGATCGAGCCATTTTTTCATGTACAGAACAAGCCTTCGAACAACAAATAATCGTGCTAAAGCAGCATTTTAAAATTATTAATACAATTGAGCTAGCCAAGTTAATTAAGCGCAATGAAAAAGTAAATGACCGCTTTGCAGTTATTACTTTTGATGATGGTTATTTGGACAATTTTACGATCGCTCTACCTATCCTTAAGAAACATCAAGTTACTGCGGTGTTTTATTTGACAACTGATTTTTTAGATTCTAATAAAATAACTTGGTGGGACGAAATTGCTTACCTATTAAGGAAGTCAGTAGGAAACGAATATCAACTCCCAAAAAGTAATTCTACATATACTTTAGTTAAAGAAAATATTGATAACATTATCAGAAGTATCATGTCGGAAATTAAACAAACAAAGTACTTTTCCGTCTTTGATGCGCTTGAAAATATCCGAATGAAATTCCCATTAGCCCATCAGACACTTTTAGCTGAAGAACATCAATTGTTTATGAACTGGCAACAAGCTAATGAGCTATTAATACAGGGAATGGAAGTTGGTTCACACACCTTAACACATCCCATTCTGTCACAAATAGGTATTGAGCAGCATGAAAAAGAAATAGTTGACTCAAAGTTGCTCCTAGAACAAAGACTGAATTGTAAAATAAATTCGATAGCTTATCCCGTTGGGCGATATTATTGTTACAACGAAAAAACTATTGAATTTACTTTGGCTGCAGGTTATAAAATTGCTTTTAATAATGAGCCAGGTTTTCATCGAAGTATAGATAATGCACTTGATATTAATCGTTTTTGTGTCGCAACTAATGACGTTGAATACTTAAAATATGAATGTTGTTTTATTTAGAGCTAATCGCTAACAATTATTATCAAAGCATAATAATTGAAATAAGGAATTAATCGCTTAAATATGGCAATTGAATTATCTATACTTACTACTTATCAAGAGTTCAAAGGTTTTTCGCGCACTTGGGAAGTATTTCGGCAACAACAAGCTGACAATACTGCTTGTAACAGTTGGGACTGGTGTAATACATGGATTGACGTATTCTGGCGTGATAAAGATCAGCTTTATATTCATATCTGGTATGACAAAAAAGAAGTTATTGGGATTATACCTTGTTATCTTAAATCAACTCTAGCAGGGGATGAGTTGCGCTTTATTGCAACAGGAGAACCAACAAAGTCAGAAATTTGTAGTGAGTTTCAAGATTTTCTACTCAATAGTGAATTCGAAAAAAGAATATTAATGCAATTTACCAATAAAATATTAGCTGAAAAGCATATCTCTGCGATTGTTTTTAGTAATATTTTAAGCATATCAAAAGCTTATCAATGGTTAGAATCACTGAATAAGCATGATTGGATAAAAACAATAAAAAACTCAAGTAAACGTTATATTATTCCTATCAAAAAGGATATAACGACACAAATATCCTCATTTAAAAGTAATAATATAAAAAGGCATGCGAAAAAGTTCATTGCTAACACACAATGCCATATTGTTACTATTAATGATAACGTTGCATTAAATGATTTTTATCCTCAACTTATCAAAGAGCACAATAGTACTTGGCGAAAACGAGGTGAAATTGGTGCATTTGAACAGCCAGACTTTGTAGCCTTCCATCGGCTGTTTATGGATCGAATGTTAAAAAAGAATAAGCTCGTCGCTTTTAAGCTTGAAAGTGAGAATGAGGTCTCAGCACTTTTTTACGGTATAATCGACGGAAACACGCTTTATTATTATCAAAGTGCAGTTAATCACGAAAGTAACCTATCGTCAGCTGGGGTTGCTATGCACGTTGTAGCGATTGATATTGCCAGAGAAAAAAACTTAATGTTTTATGACTTAATGCAAGGAGCAACAAATTCTTATAAGGCACGATATATCACGAACGATATTATTGTGGTGAATATTGCATTATTTACGAAAAAACATCACTATTTAATGTGTTTGAAACAATTAACTAAAAAAGTAAAAATCAAGTTAAATCGAACATTAAAAATATCTGTGTAATAGCAATTTGTATAATAAATAGATCAACTGGTATCAAAATGGGCACCGTATTTTAATATAATTTATTAAATGAAAGGCATAGTATATACGTCACGAGTTTTTCTTCCATTTAGGGTAAATTAACGAAGACAATAGAGTGTTTTGCAATGAAAGTATTACATGTAGTAAGTAGTTTAAATGTTGGTGGAGCTGAACGTTTTGTTATTGACCTTGCTACGGAGCAAAAAGAACAACATGGTTTTTATACAAGTGTATTGTCAATGGGAAAACAAGGTGAACCACTTGAAAATGAAGTGAAACGCTTTGGAGTAGGTCTGCTACATGGCACAGGGATATGTCAGCTAAAGTCGTACTTGTCATTATTTGACATTGTACATGTACATAGTAGTTATAGTTTACTGCGCATTTTATTAGCCTCATTGTTTTTACCAATTAAAGTTGTTTATACCCGACATAATGAGCGCGTACATACATCATTTAAATGGCGTTTAATCTATCTTTTAGCTAAATTTCGTTTGCACAAAATGATTTTTGTGGCTGAAAAAGCAAGACAGAACTATTTAACCATCTACCCTGCGTTTGCAAAAAAGTCATGTACCGTGCTTAATGGCGTATTGCCAATGATAACGACTAAATCAGAAAGTAAAAAATTTCGTATTGCCCACGTAGGACGATTTGTACCGCTCAAAGCGCAGCACCATATTATTCAAGCAATAGCGCTATTACCTGATAAAATTAAAAATAATGTTCAGCTCTTTTTTTATGGTACAGGTGAGTTACTTGAAAAAAATAAAGCACTTGCTAAAAAGATCATTCCAAATGTAGAAGTGAACTTTATGGGCTTTGTTACCGATAGAAATAAAATATATGAAAATACAGACTGTTTAGTTATAGCGTCTGAAACAGAAGGGCTGTCGCTAGCTATTATTGAAGCATTGGCAAGTGGCACACCAACAATAGCAAGTAACGTTGGTGGTAACCCTGAGCTAATTAAAAATGATATAAATGGATTGTTATTTGAGTATGGCGACGTTGAAAAATTAGCAGAATTGCTGACGTTGCTGATACAAGATAAAACGTTGTATCAGAAATTTAGTCAACATAGCATTGCATTATTCGAGTCTCAGTTTGCAATAGAACGCTGCACTAAAAAGTATCTTGAAGAATATGCTCACTAGAGCGAAGTGTGAATTTATTTACGTAGGCGTACGGTAATGTTAGTGGTGTTAAAATGAACAAGAAAGTAAAAATAGTAGCAAAAGAAAATAACTCATCAATAGCTTTTTTCTTTTTGTTTTTATATACAGCCGCTATTTTTATTCGGTTACATGAGGCATTTGACACCTCGCAAAATTGGGTGTTAATTAAAGTTCTTGCCATTATTACACTGATTTTTGCTTTTATGTCTCAAAGACCTTTAAAGTTAAGTTCACAGCACGTTATGTTATTTTTGCTACTGCCGGTGATTATTATTTCAGCGGTGTTGAATGGCTATGGCATGAAAGGGGTCACTCAATCAGAATTATTTATCGTTAGCTCGGTGATCCCGCTTTTTTTATATAGCTCATTGCTTAGTACGATAAAACGACATCATATTATTATGCTGGTATGTATTATTGCAACGTTATTTATGGTGCATAATGGGCATGTGCAGCGCAATAGTGTTAACGGTTTAGGTTGGACAGGTACATATTCTGTTGGTGATGGCAGAATTGCTTACCTTGGGTTCTTTAAAGATCCTAACGATATTGGCATGTTTTTGGTCATGAACTTACCTTTAGTCGGTTATTTTTTTACCCAGTCAAAAAAGCTAGGGAAATTAATGAGCGCTTGTGCTTTTACCGCCCTAATTTATGGCATATACCTCACTGACTCTAGAGGGACTATGCTTGGTGCTGTAGCATTAATAGCATTGTATTTACTCATTACTAAAGGCGGTACCAAGCTAATCCTTTTTTGTGTAGCGGTTGGACCTGCTCTGGCGACATTAATAGCGGCAAGGGGGGGCGTTTCTAGTGATGATGCCTCAGCTTCTGGGCGACTAGATGCTTGGTATGAAGGGATTCACATGTTGCTTTCCCACCCTGTTTTTGGCGTCGGTATGGGCAACTTCGTTGAATGGCATAGTAGAACTGCCCATAACTCATATGTATTGATCTCTAGCGAGTTAGGTTTTTTAGGTTATTGTTTATGGGCCGGCGCTTTATTTTTAACGGTGATAGCAGGGTATTATGTTGTTAAAAATAAGACGAACTTGTTAGACAGCTACAAAAAAATATTAACAGTAAATGATACTGAAGACTCTGAAGACGCTATGCAATTATTTAAGCAAGAGCTTGCATTAGCATCGGCGTTATTTTTTAGTTTGGTGGGTTTTTTAATTACGGCATTTTTTTTAAGCCGATCATATACACTTTTATTGTTTGTTTTTCTCGGCATGAATATGGCGTCGCATTATCGGATCATCAAGTCAGTGCCAGCCTTTGAAGATAAGTTTAATACTACAAGAATTTTTCAGGCTATTGGGATAGGTTGGGGCTTGATGGTTATGGTATATATCACCTTGAAAGTTGCACTTTAGTCTTTGAAATCGAATATAAAATTTTTTAACTTGATGTTTTTACTATTTTTATAATGATAGAGTCATTTCTTTAGTCGCGCTATTATTTGCATTTTTCGTTACGAAACGCTGAAATTCAATTTAATAGCATGGCAATTCTGTGATGGAATAATAAAGGCTAATTTTCAGGTAAGTATTTTTTTAAAGCGTTGTCCCAAGTATATTGATATTTCGCCTTTTTTAAATAAGTTAGAAGAAAAAAAATCACGTTTCTTATTATCGGTGTGTAGCTCCGTTATTCGCTCTGTTAGCTCAATAACACTGTTAGTATCTACCAGCTTACCATCACATCATTTTCTATTATTTCACACCCTCCGTCAGTTTTAGAGGCAATAACAGGAACATGTAAAGCGGCTGCTTCTAGCATTGCCATACCAAAAGGTTCTTCGCGTGCTGAAGAAACGTAGGGGTGAGCTTTACTGTAAAAATAAATCATATGCTCTGGCTGAATGTTTTCATAAAAATAGATTCTATTTTCAAGCAACAATTCTTTTGTCAGTTGCTTATAGCTAGCTAACTCATTTTCTGCTCTCCCTACTAGGACTAATGATATATCCTTAAATGTATGGGCTATTACAGCAAATGCTTTTATTAAAACATCTTGTCCTTTTTTGTACTCAAATGTGCCAACGGATAAAACGAATTTGCTTGGCAATTTGTAATCTACCGACTTTAATCGTCTACAAATAGGCATAAAAAAATGAGAGGATATACCATTATGTATATGTTCAGACTTTGCCGTAATTTGGGGGAATACACTCATCAGACGCTCGGACATTCCTCGTGAACAGGAAATAACTCTTTCGACATGCTCAAAAATAAAATGCCACGCTTTAACCTCATTCATTTTATGCATGATGTCAGATAGATCACTTCCGTGAAATGACAGAATAAAGTGTATTTTTTTTATGAGTAACTTCAATAAGAGTAAATTCATTATCGATAAACTAGGGTAGTGAGGATTTATGACTTGAATATTATAATTTTTTATTATTTTCAGCAGTGTAAACAACGTATTTGGATAATGAAGTAAAAAACTTATTTTTTCACGGCCAAATACGGAAGAGTAGCTTCTTAAGCGATATTTAATTTCAATATAGTCACTTTTTTCGATAATTTTTGGCCTTTTAGCTGTCCAATCTTCGACCAATATATAAGGCTTATATTGACTCTGTCTATTTATCGCTTTACACAGCTCAACAACAACGACACTACACCCCCGATGGCTTCGGGTGACCAAGGTAAGACGAATAACCATCCTTTTTTTATCATACCCACCTACTTTAAAAATAATGATGCATAATTTTATTTGTCATAATAGCATGCTACATAAAAGGGTTACCTATTTGGGTTAAATACTCTTCTGCAAGTAATTTTGCACCATTTTCATTTAAATGGTCATCATCTCGGTATAGTGGTAAGCCTTTAAGAGACATACTACAGCTTGCACCTTGGCAATATAGCGTATGTGGTTTCATAATAATTAACGAAGGAAATCCTAGTTTCAATTCTGCTAATATTTCATTAAACATAATATTATCTATTCGTTTAATATCGCATTGTAAAGCGCTATTGAATAGCTCTTTTTTAAGTGGACATTTCGGGCTTTTACCTAATAGCGTTGGTGTATCCTCAATGACAATTGGCACGGCTCCACTTCGAATAATAACCTCTAATGTTGAACCTAACTTTGCTTTTATCAATGCTTTTTTGGTTTGAGTGTTAGTTACAGGCTCGTTAGTAAATATACGCTGTGAAGTGAAATGAGGCCACGACGCTGCCATTACTACATAATCAAATGTTTGCTGTTCAATATACTGTTGAGCAATATTATTTCGTTGTCGACATTTTTTTGCCATATGTAAATTAGATCCCCAATTGAGGTCCATTACAGGTAAGCATCTGTCTAACGTGTAATCTTGTCCTGTGTAATGAGCATCTTTCGCAATTATGGTAAAAAAGGGCACTAAGTGATTGGCATGGGAATCCCCAAAAATAAAAAATCTACCTTGCGGTTCTTTGTCTTCACCAAAAAAGCATTTTTTATTAGGTAAGTCTTCGCTATTTCTAAACACTGCGTGGCACCCCTCTCTTGACTTGCTGGCGAAAGAGTTTAGTGCATTATCCGTTTTTATTACCTCGGGCGAAAACCTACTCGGGTAACCGTTTGAACTTATCCCTAAAAGCGCAATACTAATAAGTAGTGCTGCAGGGATTAAATACATAGTTCTAGCAACGCTTCCAAATGAGGTTACCTTAATATGGCGTAAAGGCTGTTCGATATACCTATAAGATAATACTGATAATATGTATGTAAGCAAAATAGCGAAAATTTGGATTGGTAAGGTAAGCTCTATAGCGGTATACCGTAATAAAACGAGTACTGGCCAGTGCCATAAATACAGTGAATAGGAAATATTGCCCGTATAAACTATAGGCTTATACGATAAAATATTATTAACAATACCCCCTGCAGAATAAATAAGTAAGGCTGTACCCAATGTAGGATAAAGTGCGTTATACCCAGGAAAAGGTGAATGTTCTGACAGCATTAAGGCGCTTGAAATTATCAGAGCTAAGCCAATTAGCGATATAACATGGCCTGTTAAAGTACTAAGCTTCGGTAGTTTATGCCAAAACAGGGCTAAACAGGATCCCATTAAAAGCTCAAAAAATCGAGTGGGTAGCAAGTAGTAGGCGGCACCAATGGTAATTTCAGTTCCCCATTGTGAAAATACAATGGCAAAAACAAACAATGCTAAAGATAAGTAAGTTGTAACCTTCCCGCCCAATAATTTAACAGAGCAAACAAGCATTAAAGGCCAAATTAAATAGTACTGCTCTTCAACCGCTAAAGACCATGTGTGTAACAAGGGGGCTTCTTGTGAACCACCATCGAAATAGCCGCCATACGCCTTCCAAAAAAAGAAGTTAGCCCCATACAATACTACCCATATTATACTGCGATAGAAGCGCATTAAATCTTCAGGGAGCATAATAAGACTAAAGACAATTGTCGTAATAAAAATTACAAACAGCAATACTGGCATTAAGCGCTTAATGCGACGACTTAAGAAATTGGTAATACTAAATGTTTTTTGTGTAATTTGTGGAAAGATAATAGCAGTAATTAAAAAACCAGAAATAACAAAGAAAACATCAACACCAACAAAACCACCAGAGAAAGTGCTAAAGCCAGCATGGTTTAAGATGACTAAAGCGACTGCTATCGTTCTTAATCCGTCTATATCAATTCTATACTTCAACTTAAAATCCTTTATATGTTAATAAAATAATTTAATAAATTACTTTTGATACTTTAATAATTTTAGGAAAAAGACTTGGTAAGCATACTTTTTTCTTTCAGTGAAGTAGCTGATGGCTAGAATCACAAGAGGTATTAAAAGCCAAGCTGAAATTAGATTTAAGATTGGAGCTGATTTGTATGGAGCTATTGCAGATACAAAATAAAGCCTCGGCATATGGAATAGATAAAGAGAAAAGGTATGTGAAGATAACTCTCTTATTATTTTCTCAGCAACCCCTGTAAAAATTGTAATATTTTTGAAGATAAAATAACTACTAAAAATATGTAAACTAACAAAGATAGTTAATATGTAGTCACTAAAAAACTGTTCAGCTGGCTCTAAAAGCAAGCTAATAAATGGTGCTCCTACTATTTGATGAGCAAAGCTATTTAACTGATTCTGTATTGCTTCATTTGATAGGATTATTATCCCTATAACTGAGACCATATAAGCTAAAAATGCTTGTCTTTTATTTAAATCAAACTTGTTCAGTGATCTAAAACATAAAACACCAGCAAACCAGATAGGTAAATATAAGATGATACTTGGTCCCATTATTATTAGTATTAAAAGCAATGTGAAAGACTTTTTTGAGCCTTTCATATAAACTAATACACCAAAAAAAACGTAGTAAAGTGATTCGTAACCTAAAGACCAATAAGGCAGGTTAGAAAATATAGGTGTAGCAATCCAGCTTTGGTTAATGAATAGTGCTGCTGAGGCTAATGTCCATATAGGATCTTTTAATTTTTCATTCAGTGTATTAAATGCAACTGGGTTAATTTCTTGCCCAATATAATATAAGAGTACCGTTAAAATTAAAGCCGGAATTGCAACTGAGTATATCCTCGATAATCGGCTAACCGTGTATTTTTGTAAATTTTCATTTTTATCAAACACAACATAAGAAATAACAAAACCAGACAGTACAAAAAAAATAACCACCGCTTCATGGCCAAATCCAGATAACTGCCAACCCCATCCTCCCGCAAAGTGTGGAACGTGTGAAATAAAAACAAGTACCGCGGCAGTAAATCTTACTAAGTCTAAATATATAGAAAATTGTTTATTCAACATTATTTAAATGCCTTGGTAAAAAGGTAATAAACCTTTTACTTGCTCTTGTCTGCTAAGTTTTTCGGTATCGCTTGATGTTGATTGATGACTAATAGCTTCAATCAGGGCAGTTTTAATGGACTTACAGTCATCATAATCAGCAATATTAATGTTGTCAGGGTATTGTTCTAATATTTTTTGAGTGGCGCCATTTAAGCCTACTACGGCTAACACAGTATTGTTTAACGCGATATATTCATAAGTTTTAGCGGGTATTTGTTTGTTGAAAATACTGCCTTGAATTAACAAAAGTATATCAGCATTGTTTGCTTCAACTAAGGCTTCTTTGGCCGGTAATGGCGTTTCAATTGAAATCTCTAGTGTCTGTGAAATTTTATTGAATTGATTAATTGCCTCTTGAGATGGCGGATCGCCAATAAGCCTTAATTTGAACCTTTTATTTTCAGATACAGAAGCCGCTTCTAATTCTTTAATGAGTGGCATAATATCTCGGCCTTCAGGATAAAAAGAGCCGATGTGTACAATTTCAATATACTCTCTATGCGGTTTTTTACGTGAAGGTAAGTTATCAATAATGTCTTTATCGTAACCGTTGCCTATGACAGTCGTTTCCTGTGTAAGATTATAATAAGACGTTAAGATGCTTTTACTTTGCTCTGTACTGGTATATATGTTTTTACAGGTGGCGATAGCGCTATTCACTATGTTTTTGCAGGTAGTCAGGCTAGCACTATTTTTAGGCTCAGAAAAAAACCAGTAGGGAGGATCCCGAAAATCAATATCTAATCGTGTTGATGTTTTATCAGCTATTTCGGTCGCTACTTCCATTGATGAAAAGTCAGGAAAAGAAACAAAAATGCAGTCTATATTTAATGTTTTTACGAGTTTCTTACCTTTATTTATCGCAGAAAATTTCCATGTTGCATACTTACCTGTATGCGCTAATTTTGGATATAAAGGTAGCTTTCTACTACTCAGTAGTCTTCTGTGCAACTTACTTAAGCTGTAAGACCGAAAAATACGCTTAGCGGTATCGAAGCTCGTATCACCTTCAACTCCTTGTGCTTTAGCGTGAGTCGTTAATATTGCAACGTTGTGCCCTTGCAACTCTAAAAAATTCTTAAAAAATGAGATTCGGTTAATACCACTAGATTGTACGGGTAAATATTCTGAAGCAATAATGAGTATATTGGCCAAAACTTAATTCCTTTTAATAATCATGTTAACAAGTTTGTGCCTTAAAGGTTTTTGTAAAATAATCATATAAGACGAAAAAGATATTGAAGTGAACAAGAAAGCCCCCAAAGTAATTAATTCTAACCAACTTAGGTATGAAAAATTCAGCATTAGATATTTTCCAGCTACGATGAAAAACCAGTATAAAAAGCAGGTAACGAAAAAGCGTATTGAAGTGTTCAAAATAGAAAATTGAGTATATTTTTTTAATAAATAAAAATGCAATAAAACATCTGTTATGAAAAATGAAATTGCAGTTGAGATAGCAATGCCGAGTAATCCGAACATTCCACCTAGAATTATTGATATAACGATATTAAGGACAGTACCAAAGAGATTTACTACAGAAAGTAATTTATGATTAGATTGCGCTAATAATAAGCTACTCACTGGCCGAGATATTGTTTTACAAATAAAAGCCATACCAAGTATAGGAGCCAGTTCTGCTGCACCCGTATACTCAGGGCCTATCCACAAATAAATGAAGTCTTCGGCAAGTATTGCTAAAGGAGTATAAAAAATTAGTACGATAAAGTAGTTAATACTTACTATTTGTTTAAATACCCCTTCAATAGGTGCGCCTCTTGCTACTAGTTTTGTAAGCGGTGCTTGAAAAATACCTACTGCGGAATTAACAAAGGCTTCAACTTTTGTTATTAAGCCACTTATGATGCTAAAGAGTGCTAATGTATTCAGGTTAAGCAAATGGGAAATAATGATAGGGTCTACACGCTGATTAGCGCTTTTAGCGATACCGTTAAGCACCAAATGTTTAGAGAAGGCAAAGAGTTTTTTTACTTCTATAAACTTAACCAGATGGAGTTGAAATTTAAAGCTTGGATGCAACTTTTTAGCAAAATATATTTTTAAGGAGTGAGTAATAATATCAGCAAATATCGTTGCCGCAACTGCCCCGTAGATATTGAAGTCGAGTATTAGGTAATATATGCAAACTGATTTTATGATGGTATTAAACGTACTTATTTTTGCGTCAATATCTTGTCTTAGATATGCGGCATAAAAGCCATGAAAACTATTCATTATAAAGTCTAGTAAGACTTTTATTGCTAGAAATGATAATGAAATGCTAGCGGTATGTTCAATGCTACCTTCTATCCCTAACAAAGATGGGTATAGCGCTAGGGTAAGTATACCAAGCGTGGCAATTATGCCTAACGTTGAAAATAGAACAATAGCAACTGAAAATACTTGATTAATTTTATGGTTGCTTTGCTGCTCAAGGTAAATGGTTATATTTCGTTGAACCGCATATGAAAAACCTAAGTCAATAAAATTAAACCAACCTAAAGTTGATAATAATAATATCCATAAACCATAATTTTCTGCGCCTAGGTTATGTATTAAATATGGCGTTAATAAAATAGATAAAATGGTGGCGACTGCAATTTCTATGAACCGAAACGTTGAGCTTTTTAATAGTTGTTTTTTCATTTTTACCGTTGGCTATTTACTAAATTATCAGGTCATTAATTAAATTAACGAGAGGCAATGCTAGGTTACTGTTTATCTTTTAAGTTATTACTAATTATATATATTAAAGCATTTTCATAGCCAGCAGGAAGTTCATATTCGATATTTTCGATCAGCATTTCAGGTGCTTGGCTAAATAAGATTATAAACTTCTCTGATGCTGAGGAAATGGCAACACCAATAATGTTGTTACTTTTTATTAATCCATTGTCTTTGGTCATCACAATAGGCTGTTCATTAAATTGTATACCTAGCCCATTAGAGTTAAATTTCATTATATTAATAAGTTCATGGTTCGGCGTTCTGCTTGCGTTAGAAATACTAAGATGCCATTTTTTTTGGTTGCTCTGTATTTGATAATCTGCTGCATCAGCCCATAAAACTTTTTCATCAACTACGTCTATATTTACATTCTCTGGCCAAATGTTTTGAAATAAAACTTTACTTTTTCCGTCATCAATTAAAAAAGTTTTGTTTGATAATGCTTGTTTTTCTGGTTTTGCTTGAAAATGTTGAATGGTTTTAACCCACCTTGTGTGATTCATACCTTGAGTCAGGCCCAAATCATTATACTGGATCAAATCTTTGATTTTATCCGGACGGGTTACCACATGATCATAGGTAATAACGATGTTTGGTTTAATAAAAGCTAGCTGTCTATTGACTAACTCTGCATAATTAGTCGCAAAATAGCCAGACATATTATAGCTTTGTGTGGCGTCGGCAGAAATTAATGTCAAATGCTGGTCATCGTATATATGATAATACTTTGGCTTTCCTGCAGGTCTGCCTGTAGGACTTGATGAACCATCCTCAGCATTTTCTATTAAAATGGTATTATGAGCTATGCTGGTAGAGGCACTGCCACCATAACCAGTCGTTTCTTTTGTAATCCAATTGCCAGCGTGGGCTACATCAAATGATAATGCATCTTTGTGTTCATGGTCTACTCGAAGTTTTCGGTTAATAAAATAGAGATTTGAGGCTGAACTTGTCCAATCACTTCTACTACTTACCAACCCTACGCCATCAGATACATTGATTGTACTTTCAGGATAATGAGGAAACCCATTATCAAATAAAGGGTCTTGATATAATAAACGATGAAAATGAGTGGTCATTGATAGTTTCTTGTAACCATCTTTAGCTATAAGCGTGTTAAACCATTGGGAAATTTGTGATAAATCTTTTTCATCTTCTAAAATGCCCATTAGCTCCATTGCAAACTCATAACGATAGTCATCAGACATTGGTTCATAGTCGGTCGCTTTTTCTTCTGAACCGTATTTGTAGAAACCGGTGTAGTTAGCAAGAGTTTGGTGGATAAGGGCTTGTAACGCCTGATGAGCATAATTGGTTGGATAGTCAATATTGCGTTGATCTTTATTGATCATAAATATTCTTATCCAATGGCGTTGGGTATTAGGGCTGTAATCAGAGCCCTCTGCCCAAGCGCCACCAGCCATAATGTCTTTCATGTAATAATCAACAATAAAACGATTAAGTAAGGTGTCACCAGCACTTAAAAGGTCTTCGCCCAAACTAGCATATTGCGAAGAGTCTTTAAGTGCGTAGCCTAAGAGGGTGATATTTTCGGCGAGAGAAGTTAAATTGTCACTATCTCCAATCCTTAAACTTTCAAAGTCATTTTTATAATCAATATGATCTAGCCAAAACTCAGCCCAAACAGCGAGTATTTTTTCTATTTTTACTTGCTCAGCAGGGGAAAGATATGATTTTACCCATGTGTAGCCCATAACTGCCCAGCGGGCACCATTTCTAAAGGAATTGCGGCTATTATAATACTGCCAGCCAATATCAGGCAGGCTAAAATAAGTGTGATCTAAGAGTTCAATGGCTCTATTGATATAGCGCATTTCACCTGTGATATAGAAAGCTAAGGCAAAGCTAGCAGCGTATTCTCCTGAGTTGTAAGGTACTCTAATAAAATAGTTATCAAGTTTTTTGCTTAAAGCGCGCCAAGCATTTTCGTCTAGTGCTATTTTTGCTTTAACTTTGGCTATGCGCTCGTTAGAAAGTAGTAAAACATGTTGTGGAATTTCAACAGTGGAAGGTAGTATTGTTATAGAAACTGTTTTTTTCGTATTGGTACCATCACTGTCTATTGCTGTTAATTCAAATGTTAATATCTCAGCTGTGTCTACTAGTTCAGGAGCTTTAAAGGACATTTCTGAGTTTTGACTTGTTAGCTCTACATTAATTCCCGATGTTTGTAGCCACTGGCTAGTGACCTCGCCCTCTTCGTCAAATACTTTTCCTGTAATGGTTATTTCAGAGTGTTCATTAACAATGAAATTTTTCTCTACTTCTATAACAGGCGGCGTATTGATATAGCGTAAGGTGAGGTTTACTTCCTTTTTATAGCTATGTTTATTGTCTGTAACTGTTAATTCAAGATTAACGGTTTCATTTGCTGTTAAGTTAGGGCTAGTAAATAGCACTGTTCGTTGGGTACTATTTTTTAAGGTAAGCAGAATACCTGAATTTTGATGCCATTGATAAGTTAAATTGCTGTTACTAGGTGTTGATACATTTGCTGTTAGTGACACGTCACTGAGTTCATGCAGAGGCGTATTAATATCAATTGAGGTAATCATAATAGTGTTTTTAGGCGAATTAGATTTACTACCACCACAAGATTGTATTGATAACGCAATAAAAAATATATAAAGGCAATAGGCTAGGCTGTAGTTTGTCATTTTTTATTTACCTTTATATAAAATGTCTAGGTCGAAAATTAATTAGTTGAGCAGCTATTTTTGAGCTTTTATTATAGTTAATAACAATGACATTTATTGTGTTTTTTTTTCGCTACTTAAATGGTATGCGCCAATAGAGTGAGGTATTGTTCTTTCTTGACCTAAAATATCACTCTTTGGAAAATAAAGTGTTTTATTAGTATTAGCTTCACGTTTAGTGTAGTTGAACTTGGGTATACCATAAAAGTTAACTAGTCGTAAAAAGACTTCTCTTATTTCAAAGGAACCATCATCGAATGTCTGAGTTATATTATTCCATATCGGGCTTATAAGCTGAGTATTGTCACCTAGGTGAGGGTCACTTATAACCTGCTCATTATCAGCACTAGGATTGATTTTATCTAAGAGTGAATAAGGCAGTGAATCGCCATTATTCCAGTACAAATTATTGCTTAGGGTAAACTGGTTAAGTTGATAAAATAACGTGTCAGAAAAATCTATATCATTTTCATGGGCACCTTGGCCCATTGTCCCCGTTGGATCTGACCAAATATTATTATAGAGATTAATGTGGGTTGGCTTTTTATTTTTTTGCTCTCGCGTCACCCTTATGGCAAAAGCATTACTAGGTAAATCTCCACTTATTGTATTATTGAAAAAATTGATATCTTTTGCGCCTTTAACCATAAATGGGGCTCTTATGTTGAAAGGACTATTCCCGAGCATTAAATTATTGTAGATATTTACATTATGCGCTTCATAGTAACTCTTCCCGTCTTCACCTACTAAAATAAAGCTTTGTCCATGAGAACCTTGCCAATTGAAGAACACGTTTCTCTTAATGGTGATATTTTCAGCTCCATGGAAGCGGTCATCATTATTATTACTGTCTTTAATAACGATAAAGCTTGATGATTTTTTAGTGATTTTACGATTGCTTTTAGGAAAGTCATTAAAAAAAACATTGTCGCTTACAGTAATATTGGCAGCACTATTAATATCAATATGCTCATCAGAATTACCTTGATTATAAAACATATTACATTCCACTGTAATATCTTCAGCACCGTAATTTATTTTTAATAAATCATTATTGTAACTATCATGAATAATGTTATTTCTCAACGTGATGTTTTTAACCGTATTCCTACCCCAGCCATCAATATGAACAACAAGTGGTTTGGCGTCTTTTGTGTTATGAGTAATCTCAAAGCCTTCAATAATAATATTTGCAGCTTCTTTCACTAATGCAATTACACGTTGGTTGCTTGTTAACTTCGCTAGATAAGGAAACTCTGATTTAATTAATACACCTTTTTCAAACGACTTACTTATTTTAATGAGCCCTTCATAGGAGCCCTCTTCGACAATTAGGCTATTTCCATCAGGTATAACAGCTATACCATAACTAATTGTTTGCCAAGGATTTAACCTACTGCCATCACCCTTATAGTTTTTCCCTTGAGGAGATACATAATAGGCCTTCCCAATTAAAGGTGCTGGTGAACAAATTTTATTGTTAGCTTCAGCAGTAAAAACGAGTAAAAATAAGATGAAAATAATCAGTTTAACCAAGAGGAATAGCCTTCTAATTAATATTTTATGAATTTAATGGTTAATAAACATTAAATTCATTTTTTTCTTCTACACAATCAGTTAAACAAGGGATATATTGCCAATGTAAATAAGTTTCACTATTACCTAATAGTGCTGCTTTTATACGTTGCTTTTTAAATCCTCCTACATAGGCTGTTTGTTGTTTATTAATGTCAAAACTGTAACGTATGAGTGCGAATTTATTATTTTTAACAACGGTTATGTTGTTCCAGGCACCTATAATTTCTTGTTTAATGCTACGCGAGCCTTGTGGAATATAAACGTTGTCATGTGCTGTTGGCTTACCATTGTCTAAGGCACCGTTGAAGTAGTACTTCAAATATATTTTCGAGGTGTTGTTACTATTTGATAAAACGTGTTCAACATTGGTAAAGCGTTTAATTATTGGTTTGATCACTGTTGTTTCAGTTTTCGCAGTTGAATTTGTCAATAATAATGATTTTAGTGCTGTTGATGATAATGCAACAACTACAGCAAAGATTACAACATTAGGTAGTGTTGGATAGGTCTTTTCTACTGGTTGAATGTCTGCAGTGGTTGATGGCAACACCAGCTGATCATGGTCAGTCAATTTATTACCCCACACAAACAATAAAAACATAAAGGGAATATATAAATACCAACCAAACATGTTGTGATCTGTCATTAAGTCACTTTCCATATTTGTGTATTCACCAACAAGAATTAATGCGGTTATTCTTATCCAATTGGTAATTAAAGCCCCTAAAATAGCAACAGTAAAAAATACTAATGCGTTGCGAATATTTTTAATATAAAGAAAGCTAAATAATGAGCTAATAGCCAATGATACAATAAGGTATCTTAGGCCACTGCAACCATCTGCAATTTCAAAAACACCAGCTGGAATCGTTACTAAATTGCCTTCAACAAAGGTAGGTATACCAGTGTAGCTCATTAAAAAGCTAACGGCGTTTATTGATATTTTTTGTAAGCTCGCAGTTAAAACTCCCCAGCCTGGCATTAAAAAAGCAAGAAATAATGTTGGGAAGAAAACTTGCCAATTAGCGCGGTATATTAACAAAATACTAGATAATAAAACGGCTAACGTTGCAGCCCAATAACCAAGGCTTATCTGTGCAGAGACCATTATGAAAAACAACGTTGCACTACAGCAAAGCAACGTGAGAGGTAAAATTGAAATATTATCTCTATAGGTTAACTTACCTATTCTAGATAATTGATAATATAAGTACATAGATATTATGGGAATGAGGTAAGCGTGTGAATATGTACCATCATCAAAACTATTTTCCCATATTGTTTGTAAAACAGGGATATTGGAAAGAGAAAAAAATAAAAAAACAAGCACAAGTCCAATAAGTGGTTTGAGTGTCCTTTCTTCTAAAGGCTTGGTATTAGTATTATTAATCATTTTTAGTTATTTAATTAGTTAATTAGTGGGGAAAAAAATTATTTTTAAGTAAAACAGCGTCAATCCTTCATACTCTATCAATACTTTGACTCACACGCTATTGCTTTTTCAAGCCGATATCGAGCCAATATTATGGTTTTATGTCGAGTATTTGCAGATGAATATTTAATGATAATCTTGTAACAATCAGAGAAGGTACTTTTAAAACTTTTTTTTACAGGTAAACTGAAGCTATTTAATTTGAATCATTATTGTAGGGAAATTTAAATGAAAATTGGCATCATTGTTGGAACACGGCCTGAAATTATCAAAATGGCACCAGTAATTAGGGAGTGTGAAAAAAGAAATATTCCCTTTTTTATTATCCATTCAAATCAACATTATTCAAAAAAAATGGACAGTATTTTTTTTGAAGAATTGCACCTTCCGGCCCCTCATTATAATTTAGGTGTGGGTTCTGGTTTACACAGTAACCAAACAGGTAATATTCTAATAAAAATGGAGCCTATTTTATTAGACGAAAAACCTGACGTTGTCTTAGTGCAAGGCGATACAAATACTGTTTTAGCCGGGGCTTTAGCGGCGTCAAAGTTAAATATTAAAGTAGGGCATATTGAAGCGGGTCTAAGAAGTTATGACCGAAGCATGCCCGAAGAAACCAACCGAATTATGACCGACCACATTAGCGAATATTTATTTGCGGTTGGCCCAAACCAAGAAAAAATCCTGAAAGCAGAGGGTATCGCTAACAATAAAATACATACTGTTGGTAATACTGTTTCTGATTCTCTTTTTCAGCACCTTGAAATTTCAGCGCAAAAAAGCAAAATATTAACGACACTGAATCTACAAGCAGGTGAATACTTTTTAGTGACTGCCCATCGTGCCTCAAATGTTGATATTTCATCGAACTTGCTTGAATTACTTCATTTGTTTGATGAAATGCATAAAAATTATACGGGCACTATTGTTTGGCCTATTCATCCTAGAACTCAGTCAAAACTTAAAGAGTTTAATATTGAGTTGCCCAGTTATTTGCAATTGATCCCACCCGTTGGTTATTTAGATTTTATTCAATTACAAAAACACGCTAAGTTAATTTTAACTGATTCTGGCGGTATTCAAGAAGAAGCTTGTTTACTCGGTGTACCTAGCCTTACCTTACGAGAAAATACAGAACGTCCTGAAGCCGTTGAAGTAGGCGCTAGTGAACTAGTGGGTCGCGATGCAGCTAAAGCGGTTAAGGCCGCTAAGCAGTGGTTAAGTCGAGATGATTATTCATGGGAGAACCCATTTGGTGACGGACACGTTGCTGAGTATATACTCGATGTAATTATTAAAGATTTAACAGAACAAGATGATTCAACCATAAAGGCTAAAAATGAAACTTTAGCTGTTGTTGGTTTAGGTTATATGGGACTACCCATTTCGAGTTTAATTGCTCAGGCGGGATATTCAGTTACTGGCGTTGACTTAAACCAAGAAAAAGTCGATTCAATTAATCGTGGCGAATGTCCTTTTGATGAACTTGGTATGCCAGAGTTAATTAAAAAAGTAGTCACTCAAGGCTTCTTAAAAGCGTCAACAACCATTCCTTCAAGTGACACTTATTTAGTGGCAGTGCCAACACCACATAAAGACAGCCGTTGTGATCGCAGTTATGTGTTTGCTGCCGTTGATGCTATTGCAAAAGTCGCTAAAGATGGTCAAGTGGTTATTATTGAGTCAACTATTTCACCACAAACGAGTTTAGCTGTAGAGCAACGCTTTGCTGAAATTGGGCTTAAGGTTGATGTTGTGCATTGCCCTGAACGTGCAATTCCAGGCGAAACATTGTTTGAGTTAGTTAATAACGATCGAATTATTGGCGCATCAAGCCCAATAGCTCAGCAAAAAGTAAAAACTATTTATGAAAGCTTTGTGAACGGCGAGGTTTTTTTAACGGATTTAACAACGGCTGAATGTATTAAATTGGTTGAGAATACGTCTCGTGATGTAGGTATTGCTTTTGCTAATGAGCTCGCACAAGTTTGTGAAGAACTTGACGTTGATGTGCATGAAGTTATTCGCCTCGCTAATCGTCATCCACGTGTTAACGTATTAAGCCCTGGCCCTGGTGTCGGTGGACACTGTATACCGATTGACCCATGGTTTTTGGTTGAAAATACTAAAGCAGGTGAATTTATTCGATTAGCACGTAAAATTAACGATGAACGTCCCAGTATTGTTGCTTCAAAGGCGCTTGAGCTTTTAGCGTCGGTAAAAGGTACTAAAATTGGCATTTTAGGTGTTGCCTACAAAGCTAACGTTGATGATTGTAGAGAAACGCCAGCAGATGCAATATTGGCTTATTTTAATAAAGCAGGTATTGAAGTGAGCTATCATGACCCTTACGTCCCCTCTTGGGACTGTAATAATATTAGCTCTATCGATGAAATAGATTCATGGGCCGATGTACTTATTCTGGTTACAGACCATAGTTGCTATAAGAATTTGAAATTTAATAGCCCACTATTGAATACAAGGTCATAAGTGAAAGCCTGTCATATTGGCAGGCTTTTTTACATCATTCAAAAATGAAAATATTTTTTATTGGTATTATACAAAGGTAAAGTTAATGAAGTTTTTAAAGTTATTACTTGTTATTGGTTTAATTAATGGAATAGTTGCATGTAGCGAAAACGAAACCGCTTCAACGCATATCAATAAAGCAAAAATTTACACGGATGAACGTAAGTTTGATGAAAGTATTATTGAGTTAAAAAATGCGATACAAAAATCGCCTGATAATAATGAAGCTCGGTTTATGCTAGGTAAGCTTTATTTGCAACAAGGCAGTGGTTTTGAAGCAGTAAAAGAACTAGAAAAAGCCCATAAACTAAAATATACAAGCGCTAAAGTTATCCCTTTACTCGCTAGAGCGTATTTGTTGGTAAACGCAGATGACGACGTTATTGAGTTAAACGAACAAGCCTTGCAGTTACCTGATGAAGTTAAATCTCAATATTTAGCCTATAACACCTTGGCAAATATTCGGGTGCAAGATAATGACTCAGCTAAAAAATCAGAATTGCTTGCGAATGACTTAATAGCTATGACCACTTATTCTCATCTTGCGTCTGCATATATTTTGTTGTCTGAAAATAAGCCTGAAGCGGCAAAAGCTAAAGTAAAAATGTCTCTTGATATCTCTCCAAAAAATCCAGAATCAATTATGTTATTGGGCCAAATTAATACGGCTTTAGGGCTTTTTAGCGAAGCGAGCGAAAATTACCTTGAATATTCTGACCTTCAGCCAAAATCAAGCATGATTATTTTACTTTTAACTGATTCGTCATTAAAAGAAAAAAACTATGAGAATGCTGAAAAGTATGCAGATATTATATTAAGCAACATACCCAACCAGCCTTTTGCTCATTATGCGAAATCTTTCGCACGTTTTGAAGTGCAAGATTACGAAAAAGCCAGTAAACATGCAGAGAAAGCAGAATCGTCAGGTCTTAATATGCCTCATCTTAAACTCATCGCTGGAGCAAGTGCTTATTATTTAAGGAATTTTGAACAAAGCTATCACCACCTAAGTGCCATTATTAAATATTTACCTGCCGAACATCCTGCTCTGAAAATGTATGCGATTAGCCAGTTACAATTAGGTTTAATAAGCGATATTTCTGAAACCTTAGAAAATTTTAATGTCGCCAATAAAGAAGATATAAAATTTTTGTCTACATTAAGTTTACAACTTGCTGAAATTGGAGCATTAGATGATGCAAAAAAATTAGCAGAGAAAGTAACGAGTCAACAGCCTGAAAATGCAGAAGAGAATGTACGTACAGGTATATTGAAGATGATGTTAAACGACCCTTCCGGGTTGACCGATCTAGAAAATGCTATGTCGCTAAAACCAGATTTTCTTTCAGCGGAACTTGCATTAGTGTCTGCTGCACTACAAGTAAATGATTTTGATAAAGCCATTGAAATATCAAAAGACTGGCAAACAAAATACCCAGAAAAACCTGGCGCATTTAATGTATTAGCTATGGTGTATTTAAAGCAAGGAAAGTTAGATTTAGCTAAAACAGTGCTAAATAAAAGCTTATCGCTTTTAGCAGAAAATCAATTTGCCATTACTCATTTAATTAATATAGCGTTGAAACGAAATGATATTCCTGAAGCAACTCGTTTATCTAAACTCGGTTTAGGTTACTTTCCTGAAGGTGAAAAAATGTTGAAGTTACATTATGCCGCTTCTCGAGGTGACATTGAAAAAAGGGATTTAGCCTCAGAAAAAATTAGAAAAATATACAGAGCTAAAACCGATAACTTAACGTTGGGGCTTTTGTATGCCGAGGTTTTACTTGATCAAAGTAAGTATAAGCAAGCACTAACCATTCTTGAATCATTTAAAACGTCAATTCATTCCCCTAATCGGCTTTGGCAATTAAAGCTTTTTGCACTGCGCAATATTGACGAAGGAAAAAGTACGACAACTGTTCTCGAAACGTGGATGAAAACCAACCCATATGCACCAGAGCCTGCGTTATTACTTATCGATTATTATTTACGAGATAAAAACCTTGCATCTGCTTTGCGTATTGTTAATAAAGCTCTTAAAAATGGCAATAAAAACAATGTGATGTTAAAAGTATCCAAAATGCAGATCTTGCTTGATAAGGCAGAATTAGAAGAAGTAAAAAGTTTTTATCCTGAGTTTACTCGTAATAATATGCATGAAAAGATTGTGCAAGGCATAAATGGCCGTATTTATTTATTAGAAAAAAATTACAAACAAGCGATACCATTGTTAGCGACTTTTTATGCCAACTTTCCATCAAGGCAAAACATACTACTGCTTGCAATAGCACAAAAAAATGACCGAAAAGTTAATGAAGCAATAGTTTCTTTGAAAACCTATCTTGAGACAAATGATTCAGATACCCAAGTTCGCTCTTTACTCGCTAATATGTATTTAGAAAATGAACCTGAAAAAGCTATTCCACTCTACGAGAAAATGTTAAAAGACAAGCCAAAAGATGTTGTTTTTCTGAATAACTTAGCCTGGTTGAGTCTTGAAAATAATCATTTAGAATTAGCGTTAAAGTATTCTGCTGAGGCAATTAAATTAGCACCTAAACACCCAAGCGTTCTTGATACTCGAGGAATGGTCTTACTCAAAGCCGGCGAAAAAACAATAGCATTAAAAGCCTTAACGAGTGCATATAAATTTTCAAAAGGTAGTGATGTAAATATTACATTGAACTACGCTGAAGTGCTTATTTCAAACGAAAAAAATAAAGATGCATTAACTATTTTAAACAAGTTGAATAGTAACGATTCTAAACAAGAACAAAGAAAAAAATCTTTAATAACTTTAGCCAATTAAAAGTTAAATCGAACGGCTTGCCTTAAATTTTTACTGAAATATTCATTATTGTCAGTAATTAATTGGCCACATATAATAATTAAAATAAGGGATTTTATGTATATTAATAATAAATCAAAACTAGCTGTTACTGCTTTGTTAGTGACAACAATATTGTCTGGTTGTGGTGATAATAAAACATCAACAGAATATATAGCTGAAGCTAGGGTTGCATTTGATAAGGGTGAAAATAGTATCGCTATTATCAGTTTAAAGAATGTTTTAAAAACTGAAGAAAATAATATCGAAGCTCGGTTCTTATTAGGTAAGGTCTATGCGCAGCAAGGTTTATGGTTAAATGCAGAAAAAGAATTAAGCCGAGCTAAAGATGCAGGTTTCAACGATGGAAATATTGATGCTTTATTAGTAAAAGTCGCATATCGTCTTGAAGATACAGACTATTTAAATTTGGCTAAAAATATTCAAAATGATCATAACGAATTAGCAAAAATATACCTAGCGATTCTCGCGCTTAAAGATGGAGATGTTGAAAGTGGGCGCGCAATATTTGATGAAATTATATTGGTTAATAGCGATCCTAATATAAATAAATTAGCCCTAGCTTGGGATTCATTTCTAAATGCTAACTATATGGTGTCTTTGGAACAGTTGGAAGTGTTGGAAACATTATCCGTTATTAAAGCAGATATTATAGAATTGCGTGTTGTAAATTTAGTCGCTCAAAAAAAACATGAAGCTGCTGCTAAGCAGTTAGAATTATTTCTGACACTTCATCCTCAGTCTCATATTCATAGGCTTCAGTTAGCTGAACAGTATGTGAAATATAGAAATTATGAAAAAGCAGAAAAAAATGCTGACCTACTTTTAAGTTATTATAAAAACAATGTGATGTTGAATAGAATTAAAGCTGAAATTAAGTTTAATGATAAAGAATACAAGTTAGCTAAAGAGTTCGCTGAGATTTCATTACGAAACAGCGGCGATGTATTGTCAAAAGTAATTGCAGGTATGAGTGCATACCAACTAGGGCAGTATGAATCCTCATATGATTACCTGAATGCTACAAGTCGATTCTTCCCTGAAGGGCATCCTGTTAATCAAGTTTTAAATTCTTTGTCTAATCAGTTACAAAACAGTAGTTTAGCCAATGACCCTTTATTACCTGATGTGGTACTTTCTTTAATTAAAAGTGGTAGTTACAAGCAAGCACGAACAGCATTGGAAAAAAACTCTGAATCTTCTCAGTTGAATGATGGCGTATTAGATCTTAGGCTTGGTCTATTAAAAATTATAGAGGGAGATTCATCTTTTACTGGTGACTTCGAACGTGCTATTTCGAATGGTTTTGACGGAATTGAACCTAAAGTGTTATTGGCTCAACAATATTTAAACGATAAAGACTATTCAAAAGTCTTAGAAATAGCTGAAACATTTTTATCAACTCAGCATACAACCGCTTTACTACTTAAAGGTAGCGTCTTTTTAGCAAAACAAGAACTAGATGCAGCGATGAAAGTTTATGAAGAAATTCTCTCTAATGATCCCGAGCATACGGGAGCAATGTTTAAATTGAGTGAAACCTTCTTTATGGCGAATGATTTTGAAAAGTCTATGGAGTACCTCAAAAAGATATATTCGCTTTCATCATCAAATTTATATGCAGTTAGACAGTTATTTAAGTTTTCTTTAACGCCATCTAATAAGACCATTTTAAAACAGTTTTTTATATCTCAAGTAGAAAAAGATAAAAAGGACATAAATAGGCATATTGTATTGGCTGAATTTTATTTGCTGCACAATGAACTTGAGCAGGCGTTAATTATTGCTTCCCGCTATTTATTAAAGACTCCAGAACAACTGGAAATGACTTTGCTGAAAACGAGAGTACTTTTATCTTTAAAAAGAGTAAAGGAAGCAAAAAATAGTTTACGTACGATTGAAAAAATAGCCTCTGCTCAACCTGAGTTTATTAAAAACAAAGCGTTGATTCATAATATTGAAGGTAATAACGTTGAAGCAATCAACATGATTGAAAACTTTAGTGCTAAAAGTAACGGGTTAATGAATGATGATTTGTGGATAATGTTGAGTACGTTGTACATTGCCAATATGCAAATACTTGAAGCTGAAAACACGCTTAATAAAGTAAAAAATAAGGAACATGTAAAATATGCTCGAATAGAAGGAAAAATAGCTTTGATGAAAGGAGACAATACTCTTGCTATAAAGTCGTTAAGAAAAGCGTTTGAAGTTACTCCTTCAGAAATCATTGCATTGGAACTTGCACAAGCATTACAAAATCAAGGGGATTTTGATAAGGCAATTCAATTGTTAGAAAAATTTCTACAAAAAGATGACAAAGGTAGATTAATTTTAGTTAAATACAAATTAACGGAGTTGTGTGAAATAAAATGCTCGAGTAAAGCTGAGCGTTACCATAAAGAACTATTGAAAGAGACAAATAGCAATGTGGCAGCATTAAATAACCTTGCTTGGTTTTATTATACCCAACAGCGGTATGCTGAAGGTAAGAAATTTGCCAGTCAAGCGGTTAAAAAGTCACCTGATCTTGCCCCGACTCATAATACGTTGGGTGTGATATTACTTGAACTTGGTGAATTGACTGAAGGCAATCGCCATCTCCAAATATCTGTCACGCTTGAGCCTAAGAATGACAAGTATAAAGTGTGGCTGGCAAAAGGTTTGATACAAAATGGTGATACTTCGTCTGCAGAAGCATTACGAGATGACATTAAGTTTGAAGCGTTAAAGCCTGAAATTAAAGTATTATTTAATAAAGTATTTGAACGAAAAAATAACTAGGGGGAAAATAATGGTTTCATTGTCAGTTTTTTTTACAGATTGGAATAAACAAAATACGAAGTAAATATTTTTTCCTTTTAAAACAGCTGGTTAAAAGGTTGGTATGGTTAGTGCATTTAACTTGGTAAGTTAAACATTAATTTTTAAAAACATAAGGAATAACAAATGAAATTTTCAATCTTAAAAGCAGCAGCAGTTGCAAGTTTTTTAGTTTTCGGTACAGCGCACGCTGATCAGATTCAAGTTGACTTAAATGCAGATAGTACTTTGTCTGATGCATTCGAAAGCCTTGCAACTACTTACAATTCACATACAGTTGTGAATGTAAATACAGGCCTAGTTCATACCTATGCTGGCTATGATCTTATTGGTAATACCATGGGTGGTCTAGCAGCTGCTACTGGTGTTTATACTGATTTTAATGAAATGGTTAATGGTGGTGAAAATACATTTTTATCTGCTCCTGGCTTCTTAGCTTTATTTTCAGAAATGACTGCGTCAGATTCATTTTTGACCTTTGGTGTTGATTTAGTTGGAACTTTAGGTGGTACTGGTATTACTTATAACTCAGGTACTTTGAATTTGTGGCAAGGTTACACTAATGGATCTCCAGCTATGCAAATAATGACTGCAGACTTTACTTCTGGTGGTGTTACTGCTGGTAACCAAAATATATTATCTGCTTCTGGTGCTGCTGATATATTAGAAGATGACGTGATGTTTTTAAATATAAACGGTACACCAATATCATTTGAAGACTACTTAACTGCATACCCACTTTCTGATATACGTTTAGTTATAGATCAAAACGTTGTCGGTGGTGCTGGAGCTTTATTGGATGCAATTGGTGGTGATGTAGATGCAGGTTTTATAAACGCTGATCTCGCAGGTAATGTATATGTAAGCGCACAACATAATGCGACACTTACTTTTAATGTTCCAGAGCCTACTTCATTAGCTATTTTAGGTCTTGGTTTATTAGGTTTTGCTGCATCACGTCGTAAAGCATAATATAAACTAGATTGCTGAAATAAAAAAAACCGCTAAGGCGGTTTTTTTATGCATTAAATTTAGGAAAGTAAATAAGTTAATTAAGTGTGTTACTCTTAGCTAAGGTATGGTTAATAGATATGTGTGACATAAAGAGCATAGAGTAGCTATTGAAAGTTAAAATTGAAAGGTTCGAGAACATGGCCATTGAGTTATCTAAGCTTTATGGTTTTTTATGTGTCAAGTAGAGAACTTATCTACTCGTAAGTAGTGATTAGGAGATCAACCATTCTCTTTCAACAACTCTTTAACCCGCCAGAACATAAAACGTTGTAACCAGTTTCTATTGCCCCAAGGCCGCCACGTTTTAATTAAGTTATTTCTATACGCATCAAAATGCATACCATGAGGAGCATGAATAACATCGCCACGTTTTAATAGTATTTTTAATACATTCGTACAGAGTGTTCCTGCGGCTAAGGAAATACCCATACAGGTTGAAGGAACTTTCTTTTTGAGGAAGTTTACAGACGACCTATCAACTAAATAATGACGTTGTTGTACTGAAGGGGAAACGCCTATAACAAATCGGATGATATTGTCATTGAATATTTGTGCTTTTTCTTCTTCACTGGCATTTGCAGCAGCATCTACTATGGCAAAGTATTCGTCGAAAGACATTTTACCCGGCATGAATACTAAGAAAGCAGTGCCCATGCCCATTGGAGCGGCTGTTATTGTAGGAATACCTTTTTCATAGCAACGGCGAAACACTTTACGTCTGATTTCTAAAACAAAAATATCTAAGCTATCTACATAGATATCAGCGCCTTCAAGAAAGTCATCTAGATTTTCTTCATTGATACCTGAATCAAAGTTTTTAATCGTTGCTTCAGGATTAATGCCTCTTATAGTCTCTTCCATCACCGCCGCTTTAGCTTTGCCTAGCGTAGACATATTTGCACCGGCTTGACGGTTAAAATTAGCTACATCATAGTCATCAAGGTCTGATATATGAAAATTACCAATGCCTAATCGAGCTAAAACAATGGTGTGATCACCGCCAACACCACCTAAACCACCTATTGCTACCTTGGTGTTTCTAAGTATTTGTTGCTCTTCTTTAGTTATCCAGCCAATATTACGCGAAAATGCTTCTTCATAATTAAACATTAGGACCCTTAGACTTTGTATATTTGATAATGTGGAATTTATCTTGGTATATAATATAAGACAGAAATACTAGAAATAATAATTTAAAACTGACTACGAATATCTTTTTGTATTTCTTTATATAAGCTTTCAAAGCCACTTGTAAGGTTTGATAAAAATATTTCTGCATTAATATAATAGGGTGCACGTAAACCATGGTATTCAATAGGTTCGCCTATTTGTATGAAGTTAATCCCCACAAATTTCATACTACGTGCTAAACGCGGCTCCATCATAACAAAGGCGTGCTTTATCCCTTTATCAATCGCTAAGGTACCTGCAACCATGTATAAACCGATAGCAATAAAAGGGAAGCAACGTAATTCGGACTCTGAATAGGTACTCTCGCTAATGGCACCAATTGCCGAGCCTTTAAAGCGATCTGATTTACGACGTCTAAAATCAGCCTTTACGGCTAATCTAGAAAACTCACCGATTTCTGTACGGTTGAAGTTTTTTGGATCATAGTCTTTATTTTGAATCGCGTCATAACAGAATTTTTCTATGGGTAATAATTCATCATCGCAGCTAGAACGCACGATACGAACGCAACTTGTATAGTTGTTGGTAGGTTTGTGGTTAATTAAAGCAAAGATAGAATGAGGATCAAATTCGTCCATTTCCATACCATCATCTTTTTGATGCTCAAATGCTAGCTCTTCGCAGTAAACATTGTGACGGATTTTAAAAACTTCTTCTCTTAATTTATCGGTATTAGCGTACTGTGGTTTGAGAAACTTCGTAAAATGTTCGGCTATATTTCCGGCATCATGGTTTACTTTCAGAGAAGCAACTTTTTTAGCTATATCACCAATAATAGGCGAATCTAATATTAATTTACCAAAGCTCATATGCTTATCCATTTTTCGTCATTATCTTATTTCGTGTTCACAATAATTACCTCACGAGAGTTAATACTAATAATAACCTAAAATAAGCTAATTATTAGTATTTACTTGTAAAAAATTTATTTTTTACCTAGTTTTATCGGTAATACATCTGCTGCGGTTTTAAAGCCAATATCAAACAGGGCTTGTTTTTGTGCTTGTGTCATTGAAAAGTCAACCGCAGAATAATGGCCAATATTTACCACTACCGTGTTATGCCAAAAAGCATCGTTAATATATTCGCGAGATATTGTCGTCATAAACGTACGAATAAGCAGGGTTAGATATTTATAAAGAGGGAACAAACCTTTAATGTTAACTTCATTCGTTTCATGTTCACCTTTAAGGCGAAAACAAAGCACAGGCGTTCCATCTTTTGCCCAGTCTCGGTGAACAGCATCTTCAGATAAGATACTGCCGTCAACCATGACATGCGGACCAAAAGCTTTGAAACTAAATACTAAGGGTATCGACATAGAAAACCTGACGGCAAGTGATACTTTTACATCAGGAGTATTTTCTTTATCAAAAATAACAGGAGCACCATTTGCAACATCGGTAGCAACGATATGTAAATTATAATCTAACTCGGCAAACGTTTTTCCCCCTAATAAATCATCTATCCATTTTTCAAAGCGATCACCAGAATTTAGGCCACCGTTTCGAATGAGTTTCAATAATGAAAATTCTTTAAAGTCGTTATAGTTAGTATTTAACGCGATATCTTTAATGTCAGCAGAGCTAAACCCAGCCGCAAACAAACTGCTCACAATACTGCCTCCTGACACGCCAACTATATGATTAAATTCGATATCAAACTCTTGCAAGGCATGCAAAATCCCAACGTGCGCAGGTAAGCGTGTACCACCGCCTGAAAATATAGGAACGACTTGTTTTTTGGTCATATTATTATTTGGCCTTAAATGGGGATTATGGCTCACCAGCGTATAAAATATTGTTATGATAATTATGAGCAATGATAACTGTTTTTGCGAGGCAAACGCAGTAAACTTAATAAGATAGATGAACTTTATAGGGAAGGGAGAGTTAAATGCGTTATGTAAAAATAGTGTTGAGTGTTTACTTATTTTTATTTACAGGATTAGCGTTTGCTGACTTGGCTGATACCGTTGAAAAAATAAAACCTGCGGTTGTGGGAATTGGTGTACAGACGCCTTCAGGTAGACAAAAAAATAGCCTAAATGGCAGCGGCTTTGTTATTGGTAACGGTCAGTATGTGGTAACAAATTATCATGTGTTACCTAAAGAACTTGATAATAACCTATTACAGAAAATGGCCATTTTTACGGGGTCAGGAAAAAATGCAAAAGTACGTACTGCTGATATTGTCGCTAGTTCTCAGCTTCATGATATTGCGGTGCTGAAAATTCAGGGTGCACCTCTACCTGCGATGAAACTCGCTAATGAAAATTTCCAACGTGAAGGAAGTTATGTCGCCTTTACCGGTTTTCCTATCGGCGCCGTTTTAGGGTTATACCCCGTTACACATCGAGGCATTATTGCCAGTATTACCCCAACGATTATCCCCGTTGATAATGCTCAACAAATTAGTATTAAGATGCTTAAAATGTTGCGTAACCCTTATTTAGTTTATCAGCTTGATGCGACCGCTTACCCGGGTAATAGTGGGAGTGCACTATACGATATTGATACAGGAGAGGTCATTGGCATTATTAATAAAGTATTTGTACAGGCCTCTAAAGAGGCTGTGATCACCAAACCTAGCGGTATTACCTATGCTATTCCTGTTAAGTATTTATTAGTCTTATTGAAAAAGCATAATATTGATTATCTCAAGGCAATTTAGTGGTGAGCTATTCATCACTTATTTCGGTATATGCTTGACGTTTTTTAGGTGAGTCAATTAAGGTTGAAATAGGCACGAGGTCAATGTCCAATTCAGCCAGTAAAGGGATTAAGCGGTTAAGTGCAGCGATAGTCTCTGGATGAGGGTGAGCAATTGCTACGCCTGATTTAAATTGTTGAGCATGTTGGATAAGCTGCCTGAATTGTTGCTCAATATAGTCGTTTGTTAATACATTGTCTAAAAATATTTGTCGATGAGCCGTTGGTACGCCTAATTTAAGCGCAATACGTTCTCCTTGGGTTTTTTTTGTCGTAACACTGTCAACAAAAATCAAATTTCGTTCTTTTAAAAAGCGCATTGTCCACATCATTGGGGTATAAAGTTTCGTGAGCTTACTGCCCATATGATTATTAATACCAATAGCAAAAGGGATCTCTTCAAAGGCTAGGGCAAGTTCATGGCGTATTGATTGTTCATTCATTTGAATGGTTAATCCGCCAGGACCAAGTTTTTTGCCATTTTCGGCTTCCATCGGAATGTGTAAAATAACGTCGTGATCTTTACGATCAGCTTGCAGAGCTAATGTTTTTCCGTAAGGCGTATGGGGAAGAATAGCGAATGTAATTGCCCCAGGTAAAGTAAGAGCTGCAGCATCACTTTGCCGATAACCGATATCGTCTATAATAATGGCAACTTGCGCGTTTTTAGCCATGGCTGGTGCAACTATGCTAACCAAGGCGAGTAAAATAAATAGGCGTGGAAATAAATTCAATAGAGCTCGTTATGCGTAAAACCAATTAATATTGATTCAGGTTATCAGGTGAAAAATATTAAATCGAGCAGAAGTGATGAATTACTTCTTTCTTTGGCTTATTTAAACCACGGTTTTGGGTTTACGGCTTGACCATCGCGACGAATTTCAAAATATAAACCTGACTTACTTTGGCCACCACTTTGCCCAACAAGTGCGATGGGCTCACCCGTTTCAACACGATCGCCCACGGCTTTTAATAAGGCTTGATTATACCCATACAAGCTCATGTATCCTTCACCATGGTCTAAAACAGTGACTAAACCATAACCTTTCAACCAATCAGAAAATAAAACAGTGCCGTTATGAATAGCTTTTACTTGTTTGCCCACAGGCGCGGCCAAAAGAATTCCTTTCCATGTTAAGTACCCTTGTTTGCGAGAACCGAAGCTGTGGCTAACTTTGCCTTTTATGGGCCATGAAAGTTTTCTTTTTAATTTTTTTAAACCTACTAATTCAGCACTTTGTTGTGACAATGCAACAATACGTTGCAAAGCGACGACTAAATTTTCTTCTTCAGCCACTAATTTTGCCAACAGTTGTTTGCTATTGAGGAGCGCTTGACTTAATGCTCTGATGGTTTTCTTACGTGCTTGTTTACTTCGTTGAAAAGTGATTTTTTGTGCAGCTTGCTCTTGTTTTAACTCGTTTAATTTTTGAGCTTGTTCTTGGTGTTTTGTGGTAACGGCGAGTAAATCACTTAACACAATTTGGAATTGGTCAATCTCTTTAGTACGAGCATCGTTTAAGTATTTATAATAAGTCATGGTACGTTCTACACTTGACGGACTTTCTTGATTAAGTAGTAACTTTATATAGTCGTGATGCCCTGATGTATAAGCCGCTCTTAATTGTTGTGCTAGTACTTTTTCCTGCTGTTGCTTTTTGTTGGTTAACGATATTTTCTCTCGTGCGAGGTTTTTTAATGTGTGCTGAGTTTCTTGAAGGTTTTTTTGCGTGTTAATGATTGTTTTTGCTATTTTAGCAATGGATATATCGTCGCTTCTTAATTGATTTTCTAGAGACGAGCGCTTATTGCTTGTTTTTTTTATCGATTTTTGTTGTTGAGATATCTGTTGTTGAACGTTCGACAGTGCTTGATTAGTTTTTGTCTGGGTAGTGTCATTATCAGATGATTGTTCAGCAAAACTCACCGACATCAATAGGCAGCAGAAGCTGCAAATTGATGCAAAGATAAAACTTTTATTCACGGCAATGCTCATCACAATACTTAAATAAACTTCATTAATGAAGTACCCGTCATTTCTTCAGGTTGCGCCATGCCCATTAGTTGTAAGATAGTAGGAGCAATGTCACTTAATGCACCACTTTCTGCGGGTTGAGCGTGCCGGCCAATATAAATTAAAGGGACAGGTTCGCAGGTGTGTGCGGTATGTGCTTGTCCCGAAGTGTTATCAACCATTTGTTCGGCATTACCATGATCCGCTGTAATTAAACATTCGCCGCTAACCTTTTCTAAAGCAGCAACAACACGACCAACACTGGCATCAACAGCTTCACAAGCGGCGACAGCAGCGTCGAATTTACCCGTATGACCAACCATATCACCGTTTGGATAGTTACAAACAATAAAGTCATGTTCGCCACTTTCAATAGCGGCCACTAACTTATCGGTTAATAAAGCTGAATTCATTTCGGGTTGTAAGTCGTAAGTGGCCACTTGTGGGGACGGCACTAAAATGCGTTCTTCGCCCGTAAATTCACTTTCTCTACCACCACTGAAAAAGAAGGTAACGTGCGCATATTTTTCTGTTTCTGAAATACGCAGTTGAGTTTTGTTATTTTTCTGTAACCATTCGCCGAGTACGTTTTCAAGTGGTACTTTAGGAAACGCGATATTAGCTTGTATGTCGCCTGCATATTCCGTGAGCATGACAAAGTCAGCTATTTGAGGTGTTTTTTTACGGGAAAAACCAGAGAAATCTTTTTCAGTAAAACAGCGGGTGAATTGACGCGCTCTGTCGGCTCTAAAGTTCATAAATATTAAGGCATCGCCATCATTAATTTCAATGTTTTTTCCGCTGGCGTCTAAAATTGCAGAGGCAGCAACAAACTCGTCATTCTCGTCGCGAGCGTAAGCAGCATCTAATGCGTCTGTTGCACTTGCATATTGATGTTGTGCTTCACCACTGACCATTAGGTTGTAAGCGAGTTCGACACGATCCCAACGTTGGTCTCGGTCCATGGCGTAATAACGACCGATAACAGAAGCTATTTGTCCGCATCCAAGTTGTTTAAATTTTTCTTGTGCTTTAATTAATGACGCTTCTGCACTGCGTGGCGGCGTATCGCGACCATCTAAAAAGGCGTGTAAATAAATTTTACTCGCCCCTTTTTCTTTAGCAAGCTCAAGCATTGAAAAAATATGTTCTTCATGACTGTGAACACCACCGGGTGATAATAAACCAAAAACATGTATCGCTTTGTCGTGTTTTATCGCTTCAGTAACGGCATTATTTAGCGCTAAATTGTCGTTAAACTCATCATCTTTAATCGATTTAGTTATGCGTGTAAAATCTTGGTAAACAATGCGTCCGGCACCTAAATTAACATGGCCAACTTCTGAATTACCCATTTGCCCGTCAGGTAAACCTACTGCCATGCCTGATGTGCCAATTAACATATTTGGATAGCGAGCGTTTAAATCGTCAAGTACCGGCGTTTTTGCATGAAAAATAGCGTTAGATTCTGTCGATTCTCGGTATCCCCAACCATCTAAAATAAGTAATACAGTAGGTTTTTTATGTGGCATTATATTTTCCATAACGTTGAAATTGTCTAATTATTTAGCAGTATACCAAGGCAAAACAAGAATTGCTCGTGTGCTGATAGACAAAACATTTCAAATGAATCCTGTACTTTTATAGGTTATAACTCAGTTGTTTCAACAAAAAAAATATTTTCAATGATTTAATCGCCTATCACGAAAAGTTCTTTTTGGGTTTTCTGGGTAATTCTGTATACTGTCGGCAACTTTTATTCAAACAATATTTATTATTTCTATGGATCAATTAATTATTTTTGCTGGTGACCATCCAATGTTAAGTGCTGCTTGGGGCGCTATCGTCGTGATGATTATTGTTACGACTATTCGCATTCAAATGTCACCTATTAAACAGATATCTACACAAGAACTTACTTTTTTAGTGAATCGTGAAGAAGGGGTTGTCGTCGATATCCGTACAGAAAAAGAGTTTAAAGCGAGTCGTATTATCGATTCTATAAATTTAGTGAAAGAGAAAGTATCAAATAATGATTTTGCTACCCTTGAAAACTATAAAGATAAACCCATCATAGTTGTATGTACCGCAGGAATTACTGCTACAACTGTTGCTAGCCAATTACTTAAAGCGGGCTTTACTAAAGTTAGCTTGTTGAAAGGTGGCATGAATGCTTGGGTAGGTGCGGGTTTACCACTCGTTAAAAAATAAAATCATTGATATATAAAGGCTTAATATGACCATTGATATTTACACTAAAGTGACTTGTTTTTATTGCACGCGGGCAAAGGCTTTGTTTGACCAAAAGCAAGTAAGCTTTAATGAAATTAAAATCGATAATGATAATGATTTACGTAATGAGATGATCAAACGCAGTGGCGGTGTTACCGTTCCACAAATCTTTATTGGTGATGAATATATAGGTGGTTGCGATGAGTTATTCGCGCTACACGCAGCAAATAAATTAGATGAACTTTTAGCAAAAGATTAAAAGACATCATTAAATAAAATAGCAAATACAATAGGAAAATAGAACATGTCTGATGAAAACCAAAATAACGCTGATGCACCACAAGCGTCTACAGAGCCAGCAACTCCACAATTTGCTATCCAACGTATTTTTACAAAAGATATTTCTTTTGAAACACCAAATTCTCCCGCTATTTTTCAAAAAGACTGGAAGCCTGAGATTCAATTAGACTTAGATACTAAATCAAACAAGTTAGCTGAAGATACTTATGAAGTCGTACTTTCAGTAACGGTTACGGCAACGGTTGAAGGACAAACTGCCTTTTTAGCTGAAGTTCAACAAGCCGGTATTTTCTCTATTGGTAACTTACCTGAAGCACAACTTGCTCATACTATTGGCGCTTTTTGTCCAACAACATTATTCCCATACGCTCGTGAATCTGTTGCAAATTTAGTGAGCCGTGGTTCATTTCCACAAATTAATTTAGCACCAGTGAACTTTGAAGCTTTATTTGCTTCGTATGTTCAACAACGTGCCGCACAAGCAAAAACTGAGCAAGTCGCTGCGAGCACTGAAACTCACTAATCAACATTGTACTAAAAACAAAACTGAGATTAGTAAAAAAATGGAATTGATGATATGTCGAAATTGACGGCAAAAATCACGGTTTTGGGGGCAGGGTCTTATGGCTCTGCCCTTGCTATTTGTTTGGCTAGAAATGGTCACGAAACCGTATTATGGGGACGCGATGCTCACCATGTTGCGCAAATGAAAGCATCTCATTCGAATGAAAAATATTTACCGGGTAGTCAATTCCCCCCATCTTTAACAACGACTGATGATCTCGCTAGCGCAGTTAAAGCGAGTGAGAATATTCTTGTTGTTGTTCCAAGCCATGCATTTGGCGATATTCTCAGCCAAATTAAACCTTATTTATTACCCAGCGCGAGAATAGTGTGGGCAACTAAAGGCCTGGATCATAAATCTGGCCGATTACTACAAGATGTTGCTCGTGATATTTTAGGTAATGATATTTCATTGGCCGTATTGTCTGGGCCTACTTTTGCTAAAGAAATGGCGGCAGGCTTGCCAACCGCTATTTCTTTATCGTCAACCGATGATGCTTTTGTTAGTGATATTTCTGATTTACTCCATTGTGGAAAAACCTTCCGCGTATACGCCAATAAAGATTTTATTGGCGTGCAGCTCGGTGGTGCGGTTAAAAATGTTATTGCGATTGGTGCTGGTATGGCTGACGGTATTGGTTTTGGTGCCAATGCACGTACTGCTCTCATCACCCGTGGTTTAGTTGAAATGACCCGTTTGGGCTGTGCATTAAATGCAGAGCCAAGTACTTTTATGGGGATGGCCGGTTTAGGTGATTTAGTCTTGACCTGTACTGATAATCAATCACGTAACCGTCGATTTGGTTTGGCGTTAGGTCATGGTGCTGAAGTTGAACAAGCGATGACTGATATTGGTCAAGTTGTTGAAGGTTACCGTAACACGAAAGAAGTCTACATGCTGGCGCAACGTATGGGTGTAGAAATGCCCATTGTTGAGCAAGTATATCAAGTACTCTATTGTGGCAAATCAGCAAGGTTAGCCGCTGCTGATTTACTTTCACGAGAGCGTACTGTCGAATAATTTTACACTATCTAAATGATGCTCTTTTTAAGTTTTTTAATTTTTAAACAGCGCCTTCAAACCCCATTTGTCGCCACGCTTCAAAAATAATGACAGCGGTTGCGTTAGATAAATTCATACTGCGGCTGTCTTTCAACATAGGGATACGAATTTTATCTTCGTCGGGTATTTGTTGTCTTACTTCTTCGGGTAGCCCACTCGTTTCTGAACCGAACAGTAAATAATCTCCTTTCTCAAAGGATACATCGCCATAGTAGTTTGTTGTTTTGGTCGTTATCGCGAGCACTCGTTTCGGTTGTTCGTTGGCAATAAAGGCTTCATAATTTTTATGGCGCTTGATGGCGGCAAACTCGTGATAATCTAAACCCGCTCGTCGAAGCTTTTTATCGTCTAGGTCAAAACCAAAGGGTTCAATAAGATGTAGCCTAAAACCGGTATTCGCACACAGGCGAATAATATTGCCGGTATTTGGTGGGATTTGAGGCTGGAATAAAACAACGTCTAACATAAAAAGTATACTTAAATTCGAAGATGATAAGGTATTATATCATCTTCAGAGAATAGCGATATCTCTTCAAGCAATTGTTGTATACCTTGGAAAAGTAAAGAATATGAGTGAAAATATAACAAATAACGACTACAGCTTTTGGGTCAGAGTTGCTGGTTTCGCAGCCACAGCTACCGCCTTATTATTAGTTGTGCTTAAACTCTATGCTTGGATGGCAACCGACGCCAGCTCAATGCTGGCATCTGCGACAGATTCAATGTTGGATCTATTTGCTTCATTAATGAATGTTGTGATCATTTATTATGCCTTAGCGCCTGCTGACGATAATCATAAATTTGGCCATGGTAAAGCTGAAAGTTTAGCGGGTTTAGTGCAAGCCGCTTTCGTTACTGGTTCCGCATTATTATTAGTCTTTCATGGTATTGACCGAACCCTCAACCCTCAACTTGTCGTGAAAACAGACATCGGTATCGTTGTCACTATTATTGCTATTGTCATGACATTATTATTAGTTTTACTTCAACGCTTCGTTATTGCGAAAACCCGATCTGTAGCAATCAGTGCTGATGCTCTACATTATCAATCAGATTTATTCTTGAACCTTGGCGTATTAGCCGCTTTAATTTTAAGTAGTGGTTATTCTAAGTACGCTGATGGTGTATTTACTTGTGCTGTTGGGCTTTTTCTCTTGAGCGGCGCTATAAAGATCATTTATTTGAGTGTTCACAATTTAATGGATCACGAATTGAGTGATGAGGAAATTTCTGAAATAACCGCCATAGTCATTGCACATAATTCAACGCTGGGTGTACACGAACTGAGAACTCGTCAATCGGGTCCTCAGCGTTTTATTCAGTTTCATTTAGAGCTTGATGACAGGTTATCTTTACTTGAAGCCCACAGTATTGGTGAAGCGATAGAAAAAGAAATTGAAGCTAAATTCTCACCTTGTGAAGTGTTTATTCACCATGACCCTACATCAGTCGTACAGCAATAATTTTTGAGTAAAGCGTTAGTCGGCGGAATAACCTTTAAACCAATCAAGCGCTTTTGTTATTGCGGTTGTACGGTATTGGTCTTTTTCGAACATAAGTTCATGAAGCGCATCGCTTATCGTAAAAGGGGTACTTTGCGGGTAACACACTGGGTTGTGTTGATGTAGTTGCTGACAGAATGCGTTTTGCGCATCATTAGAAACAATAGTATCACTGCCAGACTGCATCACTAAGATAGGCGTTGTGAGCTTATGTAAATTTGCGAAAATATTATGATTAGCAATGATTGCTTCTTTGAGCCAATGGGTTGTTACTCCTCCTAATTGAATTTCTTCATTGTTATTATATATATCAACAAAAGTTTGATAACGCACTGCTGATTGGCAGAGTTCATTTTCAGCAAAAGTGACATTGTTAAACCCGGTCTGCCCCATAAAATAATTGGCTTCTGAACTAAACCATGTGTTCAGCTTATCTCCGATGTTAACAATGGCTTTGCCGAGCCAGTTGGGAATATTACCATTGTTAACAGCGATCATTGGTGAGGTTAATACGGTTGACTTTACTAACGTCGGATATAACTGCATCATTCTAACCGCAATTGCACCGCCCATTGAATGCGCTAATAAGTGAGGTTTTGTTCTGACTTTATCGATTGAACCATTAAGACCGTTTTTTGTAACGATTTCATCAATAAATTGCTTCAAATCATGTGCGTAATCATCAAATTCTTTTACATAACCTTTCTGGCTATCTTTTAATAATCGTTGTGACAGACCTTGACCACGATGATCAATAATAAACACATTATAACCTTGTTGGTAAAGGTCAAATGCAAGTTCTTGATACTTTAGGTAACTTTCTGTTCTTCCTGTGACGAGCACAATAGATTCTTGCACGTCATGATGAACGAATGTCGCGTAATTTATTCTTATTTGGTCGATGCCACTAAAAGAGGAAAAAATGCCTTCTTGCCAAAATTCATTAATTACTGTGGTTAAATGAACCGTTAACTCTGCTTCTTTGGAGCCTTGATCAAAATTCATGTGCGTTAAAGTCATATTATTAATCCTAAAATGATCATAGCGTTAAAGTGATAATTTCATCTTGTGTTCGTAAGTGCTTTATTCGTTGTTGGGATTGACGGGTAACGTAATTGTTATCGATAAACCGCCATCTTCTTTGTTATTTGCCTTTATCTCACCATTATGCGCCAATACGGCTTGCTGCGCTATTGCTAAGCCTAACCCCGTACCTCCACTGTTTCTATCTCGTGCTTCATCAACCCGATAGAATGGCTGGAAAAGCTTTTCTATTGTGCATTGAGGGACACCTTTACCGTTATCACTAATAACCACGTTGATACTGTCTTGATGGTCATTAATAAAACGATGCATTGAAATCATTACTTCACTCCGCTTTGGTGTATATGTTATGGCGTTGATAATGACATTACTAAAAGCACTGCTTAATAAGTTTTGGTCAGCGAGTAGATTAAGTGAGAAAAAATTTTTCTTGGTGATTGATATATTTTTTTCGTCTGCAAGGTATTGGCAGTCTTGACAGATATCGGCTAACAAAGCGTCAAGAGAAACTGTTTGTAAATTTACGTGCTGAAAGGTGTTTTCTAATCGTGAAAGAGAAAGTACATCACTGATCATCTTATCTAAACGGGTAACTTCTAATTCACAACGGGCAAGATGCTTTTGTTGCAGTTCAGGATTATTTATAGACTGTTGAGCTAAACCAACAGCCAGTTGTAAACGGGTCATTGGCGAGCGTAATTCATGGGATACATCAGCTAATAAACGCTGATTAGCTGTCAGATTATGTGAGAGTTTATCCGCCATGGTATTAAAACTGGTCGCCAAAGAACCAAGTTCATCTTTTCTTTTATGTACATTTTTTATTCGTGCATCGAGCTGTCCGTTACCGATATCAGTTGCCACACGTTTTATGGCGAGTATTGGCTTACTCAATGTTTTTGCCATTAACCAAGCCAGTAAAGAACTCAAAAAAATGGGAATAGCGAGTTTTAACCAATGGGGAAGTTGCATAATAAAAGCATTAAAATGTCGAGATTTCCCTCGTGATACCAAATACAATTGTACTTTTTTTCCCTCTAGTGTGATGTTTTTAGGGCCTGTTATGCGAGCTTGAGGAAACTGAACACTTGTGATTTTTGAAAAACTGTTTATTTCTAAGTAATTGACGGCGGCTGCTAAAAATCGCCTTTTAACAGAGGTCACGTCACCACTTTCAATATCTTTAATAATAAGTTCTTCATGAGGGGCTTTACGGCGATGCTGTAACAAGTCAATCAGTGAAATATCATCGCTGTCTAAACGTATTGCTAGACGATTCAATTTTTGTTGATCACCATGGTGTGCGGCTAAAACAATGCTGGACTCTGCTATTTGGGCTGAGATGAATCGAGTGGCAATAATTGTACCTAATGCGAAAAACCAAAAAGATAAAAATATTTTGAAACCGATAGAAGAGAACGAACGGCTAATGCTATTTATCATTAGCGATTAGCCCATCAGTTTCTCCTGCTAGAAAAATATAACCTGCTCCACGAATTGTTTTCAATTTATCGCTTGGAGCAAACTCAAGCAGTTTACGACGGATGTTACTGATGTGCATATCTATACTTCTGTCAAATGCACTGAGTTTTCGTTTTAGAATTTTTTCTGATATTCTATTTTTACTGACGATTTGACTGGCATTATTCATCAGTAAATCCAGTATTTGAAATTCAGTTCCGGTTAATTCAACTAATTGTTGATGACAGAATACTTGGTGAGTCGCGTGATCGAGTATTACTGCATTTATGTGTTGTTTATCAAGCGAATGTTCATTGTTTTTCACGATGTTAATGCGGCGTAAAATTGCGTTGATACGTGCCAGTAGTTCGCGATGCTGAAAAGGTTTTGCGAGATAATCATCAGCGCCAAGCTCTAACCCTAAAATTCTATCGTCATTATCCCCTTTAGCCGTTAACATTAGAATAGGGGTTTTGTGTTGTCCTCCTAGTGCTTTTAGGACTTCAAAACCATTAAGTTTAGGCATCATCACATCGAGTAATATTAAGGAGAATGACTCATCATAAGCGCGTGATAGGCCAGCGACACCATCATGACATGCTTCTAATTCAAACCCTTCATACGATAAATATTCAGTTAATAATTCAGTGAGTTCTTTATCGTCATCGATGATCAGTATTTTTTGTTTACTCATAATTTATCAATTATCTTACTTAATGCGCTTTAGTTTACTGAACATAATATTAGCCTAACTCATCATAGAAAACTGACGTTGTTAACGTCTTTACATAAACTTTACACTGGCTTGCGTTTCTTTGCATTGCAGCATTTATAGTTGTTATGTATTTAACAAAGAGGACTGCCCAATGAAAAAAAAATTATCAGCACTGTTAATAAGTTCAGTGTTAGCTATATCATTAACAAGTGCACCTGCTTTTGCATTAACTCATGCCCAGAAAGATGAACACTTTATGCCACATAAGTTTAAAAAAATGGCTCAATATTTAGATCTAAATGATACTCAACGTGATCAAACAAAAATTATTCACCAAGAGGCTAAAGAAAGTCGTTTAGCGTTGAAAGAGAGCTTAAAAAGTTTTCATCAACAAAGTAAAATTTTGACAATGGAAGAGCGTTTTAATGAGCAAGCGTATAGTGATTTGCAAGCACACTACCAGCAAACTTTTACACAAATGGCGTTAATTAAAGCGAAAACAAAAAATCAGTTTATAAATATACTGACAGAAGAACAACGTGAGAAAATGAAGTCACATAAGAGATTTGGTAAAAAAAGAAGTCATTTTTCTAAGTGATTTTTTATAATTATTTTGCAATACTGAAAGAGAATATTTTAGACATGGTACTTTCTATCGGCTGGTTATTATAACTAGCTGGTTTGAAACGCCATTTCTCTAATGATAAACGAATAGTATTGCGAAAGTAATTTACTCTACCTCTTCCATTATATTGAATGTCACGAATATAGCCTTTTTTATCTATGGTGAAAGTAACTTCAATATCTGTTTCAATGCGTTTACGTTTTGCGGTGATTGGATACTTAGGGTATACAGATGTTAGCAGCTGAGCAGGTAGACTCACTGGCATTAGACGAGTTGAAGAATCTCCTGCAGATAATAGTGCTTGTTCAATATTATTTGAATGTATTCTAGGAGGTACAGTTAATTGGCCATATATTGGTAAAGGAGTCATGGCTAAATTGGTGACTTGTTCGGCATATGGATTATTTAACATTGACCCATTAATGCTTGAATCTGTGCGATCAAATGCTAATTCAGACATCGATTTTTTCGTCATTGATGTTTGGGTCAGTGTTTGTTCAGGGAATGATTCTTCAACAGATTTTTGAGTCATTGAACGTGATATTTTATTCTTTTGGATAGACGTGTTCTTTGTCGTTTTATTTTTTGCAGGTACTAATTTTTTATCTGTTTTTACCGTAAAAAAATCATCAATATTTGTTATAGCATTGTCGATGTCAGCCGCGTTGTTAGAAAACTGTATTTTTTTAGAAACCCCGTTAGAAACTTCTTGATCAAAATTTACTCTATCAATGTTATTATTGAAGGTGCCTTGCGGGGTTGTTAAAGAGATATCTTCTGGTCGTTTACTTACTATTGGAGAATTGACATGCTCCTGATGAAGTAATTGTTGTGCTAAAGAAGGTAACGCTGTTTTATCACTACGCTTAATATTATTATTTGTGAAGCTGTCATTTGCACCTCGATATAAAAGCATATTCTCTGTGTTTAAATCTAAAGTAGGAATTTGAATATACTTCTGACTACCAACAGCGAGAATTGAAAAAATAATAGCAATAGAGGCTAACCACTTCCCTGAGTTATTCGCGGTTGAGCAATGCTGGTTTTGATCGATTAATCGCAGAACTCTTTGTTTTAAATCACCACCGGATGCTGCCATTGCCATCGCTGGAATAGAATGGTGGCGATGGTTATTACATATCGAAGCCGTATCTGCAAGGGTATGTGCATATGCAATAGGGTTACCACTATGCTGAACAGCAATGTCATCACTACAGTATTCACGTTCATTACGCATTTGTTTAGAAACCCAGCGTACACCAGGATGGAAAAATAATAATATTTCAACCAAGGTTTGTATAAAGTTAACTAAGTAATCATGACGTCGAATATGCGCTAATTCATGCAAAATAAGCATATCAAGTTGTGAAGGTGTTAAACCTGATAGCATCGCTACTGGAATAAGTACGACAGGCTTTATCCAACCAATCGCCATAGGGATATCATTTTTAACGGTAATTAAAATTTGAGGTGTACATTTTAACTTTACTTGCCCAACTAATTGATGGAAACGGGCTTCTAGCGCAGGCTCAGCTGAAGAGGTACCTGTTTTTGGTAGTTGATTAACATTATACAATTCAATAAAAAGTTTTACGGCGAGTACAAAGCTAATCGTTATCCATGTCAATGACAAATAAGGTAAGAATTCAACAGTATTTGCATACCAAATAGCCGTATTTTGGGTGTCATGATTAATGACGTTGCTTAGTAACATACTGTTAGTTAACAATGGACTAAATTGTTGAAAATCGGGTTGGTTAATAATGAAGAAGGTAAGCAAGGGAAGAAATAGATTAGCAACCATAGCCAATGACGAAAATGCATAACGCCATTGTGGTTTTTTATAAGACGTAAAGGATAATACTAATTTTAGTGAAAGCGCCACTAAAAACCCTTGCCAAATAAAATGGATAAGAGTTAACGATAAATTGTATAAAAATGGACTACTCATCAAGTTATCCGGCATTATCCTTCCGTGTTTAAGTGTTTCTTATTAATACTACTTTAACAGGTCTATAATTGCTATTTTTCTAAATCATTGAGTAATTGACGAATATCGGCAATTTCTTCTTTACTGGTTGATTCATCTAAAGCCCGCATGACTAATTTTGATGTTGAACCACCAAAAGCTTTTGAGGCGAGATCTTTTAATAACGATGATTGAGTAAACGTTTCGCTATTTGCGGGTGCATATACATGAGCACGATTGCTTTCATCACGAATTACCAAGGTTTTTTCATGCATAATTTGTAAAATTTTCAAAACTGTCGTGTAGCCAGTTTTTTGAGTGATACTAACAACGTCATGCACTTGGCGAACAGTTGCTGGACCAACTTTCCAGAGAACGTTAAGCAAAGTTAACTCTGCCTCTGTAGGCTTGATATTTGTATTATCTCGAGCCATTGAATTTCCTTAAAGATATGAATAATTAAAGTTATATACGAATACAATCGTATCTTGTGTTGATTAAATGAGCAATGACTTTTCTTCGAGGTGTCCTTTTTTTGAAAGATAGCCATGATATATAAGGATTTTTAATTTTAAAAATTCTAGTTTTTTTCCACGATTAGTTTAGTACGAGCGGGATAGTTGGTAAGAATCGCATCAACACCAAATGCTAAACATTGCTGTATATCTTGTTTGCGATCCACCGTATAAACCCAAACAGATAATCCAAGTTGATGTGCGTCACTGACCAATTTCTGGTTTAAGCATTCAATTGAAGGGTTAACTGAATGCGTTTGTAGTTCTTTTTTTAATTCATCAAAATTTAATGGGTGGTGTGCAATCAGTGCCGCAGTTTTTATTTCGGGCATAAAACGTTTAAGTGCTAATAATAACGGGTGATTAAAAGCAGAAATTATAAATTGTGAATAGGTAAATTGCTGATTTTGAATATATTCACTCAGTAATTTCATCAACGCTTGAACGATTAACTTTATAGCAGACGCGTCGGCCACTGACGTTTTTAATTCGATATTGACTAGGCAACGCCCATTAATATTGGTTAATGCATTACCAAGTGTTGTAATAGGCTGATTTTTTTTGGTGATAGAGAGAAGGTCTGCTAAGGGTAATTCATTAAAATGAAACTCATTACCTGCTTGATCTTTTACATAGGAATCATGTAATAAAACAAACTCCCCTGAGGCTTGATGATACTGAGCATCAAGCTCAATACCATCAGCTTGTTGTTTTATTGCTTCTTCAAAAGCGAGCAGTGAGTTCTCCGGGAACTCTCCACTGGCACCTCGATGAGCAATTACCTTCATGATTAATCTTCGTCGTTAATATCTAAAGTAACGGTATCTGAGCTATCTACTTCTGACGTTACAATATCAGCGTAATGTTCACCTAAACGTGTAACAGTGCCAGATTGGGCATCAATATTAAATTCGACCATATTCGGAGAAAAAGCTGAAACTACGGTAGAGCCAAGCTTAAAACGTCCCATTTCATCTCCCTTTTCAAACGTAATTGCATCAGCACCGTCAGCAGGGTAACTTTCTTGGAAAATACCCTGCTTTCTTGGTGATGTAATTGTGCCTGCCCATGTGGTTTCTATACTCGCGACAATCGTTGCTCCGACAAGCACCATAGCCAAAGGACCATGTTGTGTATCAAATATAGCAACGACACGTTCATTACGGGAAAATAAATTAGGCACGTTATTCGCGGTTAACGGATTAACAGAAAATAGATCGCCTGGTACGAAAATCATTTCACGCAAGGTTGCTGCCATAGGCATATGAATGCGGTGATAATCTTTTGGAGCCAAATAGATACAAGAGAATTTACCACCTTGAAACGGCTTGGCGGTATTATAAGAGCCCCCTAATAATGTTTCTAATGAGTAATCAAAACCTTTAGCCTGAATTAAACGGCCATCTTCAATATCACCTTGTTGACTGATTGCACCGTCTACCGGGTAACAGAGTGCTAAGTCATCGCTATCAATGGGGCGAGTGCCTTCTTCAAGTTCACGGGTAAAAAAATCATTAAACGTCTTAAAGTCTTCTGCATTCTTAAGTTTGGCTTCAGCCATATTGATGTCGTAATTTTTGATGAATGCTTTAATTGCTTTCGTTGTTAACGTACCACATTCTGCATCAGCAAATTTTCCTGCTAAACGAGAAATAATATGGTTAGGCATAAGGTATTGTAGGGTAATTTTTAATTTATTTAAAAGCACTTAAGTTTCCTTTATTTTAATTTAATTTTTATGTGTTAATCGTTGAAACGAGAGGTTAATTTATTGTCACCTAAGCTCGCTAAAATTCGTTGAAAACTGGCCAAACGTTTTGGGTGTATTTTCAGATCTTTACCTGCCGCTATTAAGGCACAACCGGGATCTTTTTGGTGCTTACAATCTCTAAATCTACAATCACCTAAATAATCTTCAAATTCAGTAAAACCACCATAAACTTCTGCAGGTGTTAAATGCCATAAGCCGAACTCTCGAATACCGGGTGAATCAATTAAATCTCCACCTTGCTTGAAATGATATAGGCGTGCAACGGTTGTTGTATGCTGCCCCAAACCTGAATTTTCAGAAACCACTTTGGTCATCACACCGAGTTCAGGCATTAACGAGTTAGTCAGTGTTGACTTACCAACACCAGATTGACCTACGAAAACACTGGTATGTTCACTGAGTTGCATTTTAAGCTCTTCAATACCGTCTTGAGATTCGTTGCTGACATAAATAACTTGATACCCGATATCACGATAAATATTGAGTTGTTGTTCAATATCGGCTTGAGACGCTTCATCAAATAGATCTGTTTTATTGAGTAAAATAACGGGTGTAATACCGGTTTGCTCTGCGGCGACTAAATAGCGGTCGATGATATCTGGATTAAAAGCAGGCAATACTGAAGAGACAATCAATATTTGCGTAATGTTGGCAGCGATAGGTTTAACACCATCATAAACATCAGGGCGACTTAACACTGAGGTTCTTTCATGAACAGCCTCAATAACACCTGATATGCTGTGTTGCGTTTCTTTACCTCTGCGCCACAATACTTTATCACCACAAACTAAAGATTTAACGCCACGTCTAATATTACAACGTATGCAATCCCCGTTTTCAGCTTCAACATCGGCATGCTGACCAAAACGGCTAAGAATAGTGCCATTTTCAGCTTCGCCCAGTTCGGTATCTTGCCATTTAACTTGCTCAGGTTTATTACGTAGCTTTTTAGCTTGATTGTCTTTTATACGTCTTGTCTGACCTTTAGTCAGCTTTTTGACCTTAGACATGCAGTTTCATCATGTTATTTATGTATATTTCACTATTAAATAAAAAAGGTAATGTGACAAAAAGTTTTTATCACAGCTCATTGTCACGTATTATACTGACTAAATCACAATTCATCTAATATACTTGTAACAGCAAGTAAAACAGTTGGTTCTTTAAGGAAATGGTATGACGTGTAGCGATACAAATTTAATTTGGTTAGATCTGGAAATGACAGGTTTAGAGCCGGCTGTAGATGTGATCTTAGAAATTGCTAGCATAATCACAGATAGCCATTTGAACATTTTAGCGCAAGGGCCAGTATTTGCTATTTATCAGAGTGACGACGTATTAGATAATATGAGTGAGTGGTGTATAGAGCACCATGGTAAATCAGGTTTGACTAAGCGTTGTCGTGAAAGTGTAAGCTCTTTAGAAGATGCGACCAAAGCGACGTTAAAATTTGTTGAGCAATATGTGCCAAAAGGGAAGTCACCTATGTGTGGCAACAGCATTGGGCAAGACCGCCGTTTTATCAATAAATATATGCCTGACTTTGAAGATTATTTTCATTATCGAAACTTAGATGTAAGTACCGTTAAAGAATTAGCGCGTCGATGGAAACCAGAAGTGTTAGAAAAAGTGGTTAAAACCGGTGCTCATTTAGCGCTTGATGATATTTTAGAGTCCATTGCTGAAATGAAAGTTTATCAAGAACATTTTTTTAAATTGTAACGCTCTTTATCCATACATTTAACATAAAAGCGCCTATGGCGCTTTTATACTTTACAACAGCGCTGTGTTTTTTGTTAAAAAGCCGCCTCGATGGTTGTTAAATATAATGCCTGTGAATAAGCCTCAAGTGACCTCAATGTTTAACAATCATCACGTTGTTAATTACAGATTATATAAATAATGCTTTAGATTTTAAATTGCTTAACTTGCGTATTAAGTGCTTCACCTAACTTAGCTAATTCAACACTGGTTGTTGCTATTTGTGATGTTGATGTAGACGATTGAATGGTTAACTCTTGTACATTGACAACATTGCGATTAATTTCTTCTGCAACAGCAGACTGCTCTTCTGAGGCGGTTGCAATCTGACAATTCATATCATTAATTGCAGTGATTGATGAGGTAATTAGTGTGAGCATTTGGCCTGTTTCATCGGCTTTTTCTACTACATGGTGTGTTTGCTCACGGCTTTTGTTCATACTATTAACAACAGCAATGGTGCCATTTTGTATTTTATCGATCATAATTTCAATTTCTGAAGTGGATTGTTGTGTCCGTTGTGCTAGCGAACGTACTTCATCAGCGACAACAGCGAAACCACGTCCTTGTTCTCCTGCTCGAGCCGCTTCTATAGCGGCATTGAGTGCTAATAAATTTGTCTGATCAGCAATACTTTTAATCACATCTAAGACTGAACTAATATTTTCACTATCAATTTTAAGTTTATTAATGGCTTCTGCAGAGTTTTCAATTTCACTTGCCAATAGACCTACTGACTCTACTGTTTTCCTTACAACACCGGCACCATTGCCTGCACTGATATTAGCCTCTTGTGCAGAACTTGCTGCTTGCTCAGCATTACTGGCGACATCTCGAACTGTTGCCGCCATTTCATTCATGGCAGTGGCAACTTGTTCTATTTCACTTCCAAGGTTCTCTACGCCTTGACCTGTCTGCTGACTAACCGTCGATAATTCTTCTGCGGAGCTTGAAAGCTGCTCCGTAGAATAGGTTACTTCAGTAATTACACGGCGTATTTGGGCAGTAAATTGATTAAAGGCACGGGCGACATCACCGGTTTCATCTTTGGCACTTTCATCAATAACAACGGTTAAATCACCTTCACGTTGAGCAACATATAGTCGACTGACTAATCGTTGTAACGCGCCACCGATACTCATCGAAATATAAAGAGCAAGCGTACTACCGGCTATAAGGCCTATAACGGTAAGTATTAACATTATATTGCGCGCTGTCGCATATTGGTTGTCACTTAATTGTGAGTCATGAGACATATCACTTTCTGCTTTTTTCACCAGTTTAGCCATTAAATCACTGGCTTGATCACTGAGGACGCGGCCTTGGTTTGTTGATAGGTCAAACGCGCGTTGATTTCCATTTTCACGTGTAGCATCTCTTATTTTTTGGTTTAAGGTCATATATTGTTCGTAAGCACGGGTAAAATCTTTTATTTCCTGTCTATCTTCTCTAGGCACAAGGGCTGTTAGGCTCGTTAATCGTTCATAAATATCTTTTTGAGTGATGTCGATGGCTGTGGCGTACTCATTAATATTTTCAAGTTGTGTGGAGAGGATCATGTTTTTTTCGTCACGCTGAATTTCAACTAAATTATGATTGATACGTGCCGCAAGTTTAATGCGTTCGGCGACAAGCTTTGCATCAACTAAACGTTTGACTAAAGTCAAAGCTAGGTCGTTACGATCTACAACGGCGATTATTGCTTTAGATGCAGTTTCATAGGCTAAACGGGCCTCGTCTCTGGATAATTTTCCGGCGACTTTATTCGAGTTAAGTCGAGCCAATATTCGAACTTCCGTGTTTATTTTTATGTATTGATCCCAAGTGTTAGCAAAATCATCTAGTATTTTCTTACCATTACCATCAAGTAATGCTCTTAACTTGGTCAGGCGCTTGCTCATTTCAGTGTTTTCTAAATCTGTGTTGGTAGAAAATATATCCATCTCTTCTTGAGTGTTTGCTAATATAATATTCTTTTCAGCCCTCGATATAGATAAAAGATTTTGATTTATTCGTGCCGCAAGCTTAACTTTTTCGACAGATATATCAACAATGTCATTGAGTTGATTGTTTATGTTAGACATTCCTCTAACTCCAAACCATGCAGATATCACTAAGAAAAAAATTAAAAGACCAAAGCTAGTAATCAACTTTGTTTTTATTGAGTAGAGTCTATTACTTTGGGGTGTATTCATATATGCCTCTTATTGATAATGCTTAAGGTCCACAATAATTAAATGTTTATTCTGTTGTATAAAGAATGATTCACACCAGTTTATTGCGCTAAAAGAGAAACACTTCTGTTGCTTATACCGGGATACATCTGCTTAGGTAAGTTTAGTATAATGTTTTAAAGTTACAAATCGTATTCAGCTATCGTACAATTTTTTTGATAAGGGATAACATGCTTAAGTGAGTTAAATATTTTATTTATGGCGTTTAAAACGCAATATATCCTGTAGTATAGTAAAATACCTTGCAGGTCAGACCAGTTTGCGCGACACTGTTTTTAAATTATATTTGTGTGGAACGCTCATGGCCAATAAATTCAGAAAAATCGTGACTAAAGTTAATAAAGCCCCACGTAGCATGCGCTCTTTTTTATTAACTAAAATTTTCTGTACAACAGTGAAGTTTGCTAAAACAGCATCAATAAAATTAGTGTCGGTAACGAATAATCAAGCGGTGTTAACACTTGAAAATAAAAAGAAAGTGCGTAATCATATTGGTGGTATTCATGCTATTGCCGCTGCGCTCTTGGCTGAATCAGCCACAGGCATTGTTTTTGGCATGAATGTTTTAGATAGCTGTGTACCTCTTTTGAAAAGTATGACTATTCATTATCAAAGAAGGATGAAAGGAAACTTAACCGCGATTGCAAAAATATCAGAAGCCGATGTCCAAATAATTGAAAATTCTGATAAAGGTACTTTAATCGTCAGTGTTGAAATAACCGATGAAACTGAACAACCGCCTATTATTTGTGAAATGGAGTGGGCTTGGGTAGCAAAGAGAACTTAATCGTTTACAAAATTAAAGCGCGCTAGATCCATTAAAAATCGTTGATTCTTAGTGACAATTCCCTACACTGTATTTTTTATCCAAATTTACCGTTGAAGGTATTGTACAATATGGACGCTTCTCGCTACTTTTATCAGCAATTATCAGGACGATTTTTTAGGATTACTCTCCTTTCATTTTTTCTATTTATCTCTATAACGTCACTTTTAATTCTTCGTGAAATTCAAGTTACCTCAATTGTAGGGGATACACTGCCATCATTAACGGAACAAAATAATCAGCAACAACAAGTTTTAACAACATACCTTGCGTTAGATGATCTAGCCAACCGAAATAACGCCGATAATTTAGCCTCTGACTATGCACAAGTTCAGCTGCAAATTAATAAAATATCCTCATTGATAAAAAAAAGTAAATCTCAGCTCGATTTAATGTATATCGGTCATAAAGAATTTTCAGGTGTTATTGATAAACTGACTAAAAATCATGATAGAAATAATCAATTAAAACACAATACCATAATCCAACTACAGCTAATTAATGATCAGCTGTCCTCTGACATAAAAGAGAAAAAGCGACAAACAAGCTTACTGTTAAAGCAAATAAGTTTAGATAGGTTCACGGATAAAGTTACCAAAAACCGCACTAAAGCTTACGCTTTACAACTCACTGAACTCAGTCAATCACAACAACTGCAACAAACCATTATTCGTGCTTTATTAGCTTTTCAACAATTAAACCTTCAGTCTCCTATTCTTGAATTTGATGATGTCAGTGCAGAATTAAAACAAGTGATAACCTTCTTCTTACCAGAGGAAAGGCTGGTAAGTAAGCGTACTTCTTTATTGACCACACAATTAATAACGTTAGAACAGCTGTTATTCTCACAACAAAATTCAGTGGCTAAATGGCGGAGTCATTTACGTTTATCTCGTTTATACGTCGATTTTATTAAACAACAACAACAAAAATTACAACAATTAATACTAAAAATATCATCTGCTAAGTCCTCACCTATAAACAATAAGATATTATTAATAAATTGGATTCCAGCTGAAATAAAAGATGTATTAGCGCAACAAAAAATCACTCTCAACAACCAAAATCTTCAATTATCAGTGCTTGTTATTATAACGCTGTTTTTTTTACTTTTAGTGAAAATGGTCTTTGGAGCCAAGGAAAAAATAAGAAATCATGGACAAGACGGTGTGCAACTATTTACTCAGTTTATTGAAAAAATGAATAAAAATAGTGATGAAAAATGTACACCCAATATTCTGAACTCTCTCGAAAATAAAAAAATAGCAGAGCAATTTCAACAATCGTACGAAAGTGTAATTAATCCTGAGCATAGTGAAAAAGAATATCAACAACAGCTTAAGGAGCAACAAGCGGCTAATCAACATATCAGTCAACAATTTGAAGAAATTCAAAAACTAAAAAGTGGTATAGAATATTTAGAGTCGGCTGCTTCAGAGCACAGTTTGCACCAGAAATCTCAAGACAATGCCAGCAACAAAAAGTTAAGTAATATGGTGATACGTACGATGTTGCAAAGCCAGAGTGTTTCTATTGGCGCCGGTGTTACTTCTCTTCAAGTTTACCGACAATTAACACGTATTTTTGATTGGTGTAGACAAAATAGAATTCGAAGTGATCTTTCTTCTTCAAGGCAATCAATGACACTGAGTGACGTTGCTTTACATTGTGAAATAGACGCAGCACTGCTTAATATTATTACAGATGCACATTTTCAGCGTAATAAAGTTTATTACCAACAAGACACTAAACTTTTAACACACGCTAAAGTAGATGTTCGACTATTCCATCGACTGTTAAGTGGGGTCTGTCGATTATTACTTTCTGATTTGTTTAAAGCTAATTTACAACTCAGCGCTTGTGTAGTGGATAAAAATGAAGGACAGCAAATTGTTCGTTTTGACTTTTATGTAAAAACCAGTAAGGCAATAGCTAAAGTGCCACAGGACATAGAACGGTTATTAATGGTTGAAGAACCGGGATCAGAAAAGATAATGTCAAATGACACACTTGATTATTTGAGTTTATTGTTTAGTTCACTGCATGTCACAGACAAAAATGTTCAATTACAAGACAATGGTTACCAATTTTCATTTACCTTACCTATTGCCTTTGCTGACGCGACACCTGAAATACCTTCTAATAAAATCGATTTGCATCAAGCTAATATTTTATTACTTTCTGACGACAACAGTATTCGCGACACAATCGAAAACGCTGTTTCTTCAGCAAACGGATTAATCGAAAGTTTAGCGAAGCCCAAATTTTTTATTCAGCGACTTAGTACTGCCCATTTAAATGAGAAAAAAGTCGATGTTGTCATTTTAGGCAGTGATTATTATGCAAAGTCACTTGAAAATATCCGACAACATATTGAGGGTTTAGCAAAAGATATCCAACCAAAACTCTTTGTTATACAGCCCTTTTTCAATGCGGCGTTAGACCGTAATGGTTTGTTTGAACAAACTGAAAATCCATTAAAAATTGAAGAACTGCAGCAAAGTATATCCGATGTTTTAACCACAAATAAAATGAATAATAGGATATTTGATGCAAATATATTTACTGATCATCAGTACTTAGTCACGCAAGTCGAGGTGTTATTTGCTGTGGAAAAACCTATTGAACATCTAGCATTGTTACGCATTTTACAATGGTTAGGCTTACAGGTGAAAATTGTTTGTCAGCCAAAGGCTATGATGAATTATTGGACTTCTGGACGATATTTACTATTATTTACCGAGTTTGAACAATCTCCTTTTATTGAAATGGCCGCCGGAAAACACGTGCGCCGTGATGTATTTACTTTTAATGAGTGCAACTTTACGACATCAGATGATCAAGCGTTAGCCGAAAAATGGGGCAAATTTGTCGTACCAGCACTGAACAATATTGATGTATTGGTTAGACTTTTACAGCCTTGGTTAAAAGCAAAAGAAACTAAAGTGCTCGCTATTGAACAGTTAAAAAAACATATTGATGAAGACAATGAATGCAAGAGTAATAATCTGAAAACGCTTGAGACAAATGAGCAATTGAATAAAATAGCACCGACAATAGATTTATTGCACACGCCGAAAATTGATCAACCAGAACCATTAAATTTAGAATTATATACGCAGAATCAAGGGGCACCAGAGTTAGCCGCGATAATGCTTGATGAATATATTGCAGATATTGATGAACTCTTGAAAAAACTATCTGACGCGATTAAAGAACAAAATTACCCTTTAGGTATAAGCTTAACCAATAACCTGATGAAAACGGGCATAATATTAGCAGCTCAAGATTTTACTGAAATTTGTCACCAACTCTTGGTTATCCTTAACAAAGGTGTGACAACTGAGCATCAGCAAGTTATGGTATTATTTGGTCAATTGATTCATCAGAAAACACTCTTAAATCAGTTCTCTGAGGCAATGTAGGCATGATCAAATATGAAAAACCCATTGAAATCGCAAGCCCCTGTGTGCGAAATTGTTGTTTAAATACTGATGATATTTGTATCGGTTGTTTCCGCCATATCAATGAGATTCTTGCGTGGAAAAACTATAAGACTGATGAAAAAAAAGTGGTGATCACTACTTGTATAGAAAGGCGTGCTTCGGCTGAAGACAAAATTTATCAAGGTAAAAGGGAAAAGTTAAATGGAAATTACAGAACAAAGTGAATTGGATGACTTTTCTCAACTTACCGTATTAATCATAGACGACAATCGGCTAGTTCATGACACCTTGAAAAGGGGATTATATGACATTGGTATTAATCACGTAAAATGTGCTGAAAATGCTTATTACGGTATAAGGTTATGTGAAATAGAACGTTTTAATATTGTTATTTGCTCATTTAATGTCAACAGTGACAAAGATGGTTTTCATTTACTCGAAGAGTTAAAGTTTAGAGGCCATGTTAATAAAACCACGGTACTCATCTTTCTTAGTACTGAAACGAGTGAGTCTCTCGTTAACTCTATTGTTGAATTGCAGCCTGATGATTTTTGGGTAAAGCCACTTGCACCTAGAAATGTCAAAGAACGTCTGATACATACTTTGCAAACTAAGAAGCAATTATTCAATATGTATCGAGCGAGCGATACGAAGAGTTTTTCAAAAGTTATTTATTTTGCAGACCGTCATTTAGCTAATGAGCGTTTACATAATTTTCATTCCAATATATCACGTATGAAAGGTGAGGCTTATTTAAGTCTCTTAGAGTTTGAAACAGCAGAAGATTTTTATAAAGGTTTAATGAAAACTTATACTTATGCTTGGGTGTATTTGGGCTATGTAAAGTCTTTATTAAAACAAGGTCGTATTGAGGACATTTATGACTTACTCAAAAAACTGATGAAGAAACCGGCTACTCGGTTTGGCGCTCACGATATGCTTGCTCAATATTATATTGAACAACAGCAATTTGACAAAGCTTACGATGAGATAAAAAAAGCTACAGAGTTATCTCCACGAAATATTGAACGTAACAAAAAATCTTGGGATTTAGCGCGTCTCAATCATGATCACGAAGGACAATATATTGCGACACGCAATATTGTCAAACAAGCAAAAAACTCTATTCATGATTCACCGGAACTACTTTTAAACGTGATTCGCTCAGGTATCGATTTAGCTGGCGCACTTACAGATGAAAGGACATCTATTGTTTTAAAGCAAACGGATAAATACATTAAACAACTTGAAAGTGAATATAGTAACGAGATAAGTGAGTTCAAACAGCAGTTGTTAGTGATAAAAGCACGTTTATATATTGTGCGAGAAGATAAAGGTAAAGCCACTAAAATCATTTTAAACCACGTTGACTTGAAAGCATCTCCTCAAATAGAAGACAACCTTGATAAAGCGAAAGCTTTTCACGAATTAGGTATGCGTGAAGAGGCCGTGAAAATGTTAGATTTCATTAGTAATCAAGTTTCAGGTGATTCACTCACGAGCCAAGTGATCAATAAATATATCGAACAAGAAAGTATTGAGCGTGTTGAAATTAACTTTTCGCCTAAACAATTGAATGAGATGGCGATTGAGCATTTTGAAAAAAAACGTTTGAAACCAGCACTTGACACCATCCAGCAAGCACTGAGATTAACGCCTCATAATATTAAACTGACGATGCGTTTATTAAAAATACTGATCGTGATAAAAGAAAGTCATGAATTTGAAGAATGTCATGAAGCCTGGGGAAATGAAGCTATTGATGTGTTGTTAGCTTCAAATGTTGAGGGAAGTGGTGTAGAGGCAATAGAAAAACTTAAAATTAAGTGGCAGGAAGCTGAACCCATTAAGCGTCCCTAGGCAAACCTTTTTCAATACTTCGGACTAACCTTTCAGTTAATCTTTGATTTTTTACGGGCAGTGTGTTTTTCTGTTCTATAGCTATGCGCTTTTGGTCTTGTTGACTAAGTGCCCAATGAATATGCTCTGCAACCATCGCTTCTGCAAAAGTTAGGTTGTGATTTAACGCTTTAACATTTTCTGCATGATATGGGGCATTACCCAGAGCAACGGCAATGTTGCGTTGCCAGCTTTGAAAGCCGATACGACGGATAGGGGAACCTTCCGTTTTACTCAAGAAAGTTTTCTCATCCCAGCTAAATACTGTCAGTAAATCAATATTATCAAGGTTTTGACGTGGTGAAAAATCACCTTCTTCACTCAAATTTGCAAACTTATTCCACGGACAAATGAGCTGACAATCGTCACAGCCATAGATTCTGTTGCCAATTAATGGCCTAAATGCTTCAGGGATTGCATCACGTAATTCAATCGTTAGATAAGATATACAACGACGAGCATCAACAATATAAGGTGCAACTATCGCTTGCGTAGGGCAAATTTTAATACAAGAAACACAGCTACCGCACTCATTTGATGTTGGTTCACTGATCGGTAAAGGGATATCAACTAAAAGCTCCCCCAAAAAAAACCAAGAACCTGCATTTTTGTTGATCAGTAGTGAGTGCTTCCCAACCCAACCTAACCCCGCTTTTTCTGCTAAAGGCCGCTCTAAAATAGGTGCAGAGTCAACAAAAGGTCGAAAGTTAAAGCTTTCACAATATTCACTAATTTTATCACCAAGTTGCTTGAGTCGTTTACGCATTAACTTATGATAATCGCGACCTAATGCATAACGGCTAATATAAGCATGATCTTTCTTTTTAAGTGTACGAGCAAATTTTGCTTCGGGAGGTAAGTAATCCATACGAACACTGATCACCCGCGTGGTTCCTTCAACAAGTTCTTGTGCCCTAGCGCGCATTAAACCATGTCTGGCCATGTAATCCATTTCACCGTGATAATTATTTTCTAGCCACATAGTTAATGCTTGTTCATGGCTCGATAAGTCAACATCACTGAAACCTATTTGCGAAAAGCCTAATTCTTGACCCCAAAGCTTGATTTTTTCAGCTAATTCTTGATAGTTAATATTAGGTTTTGTCATAGTTAACATGTCATCGCAGTACAATTTGGTAAAAGGGAGATAAAGATGGAAATAAAATTGTTAAGTGCAAGCTTACCACAACGCGCTTTTTCCGCGAAGCAAGTGTTAACTCATGAAGCAAAAGTTGCCGCGATAAAAAATATTGAAATGTATGCATTGATGAAAAGTGCAGGTCAGGCAGTTTTTCATCATATGATGAAAAAATATTTTAAAAATGAAACCAAGAACGATTTAGATAAAGTTAGTGATACGCAAAAGCTGTTAGTTGTTTGTGGAAAAGGTAATAACGGTGGTGATGGTTTTGTGATTGCGCGTTTAGCGGTGCAAGCTGGTTTTCAAGTGTCGGTGCTACTAACGGCAAAACCAGAAAAATTATCTGGCGATGCCTTGCGCGCTTATCAAGCTTACATCAATGCTAAGAAAGCAGAAAATGAGCTGATTATTTTTGACCATAAAACTGCCGATGTTGAAACAGTGAAAAACTTTCAAGGCAAGTTAATTATTGATGCACTTTTTGGTATTGGTTTTAAAGGGCGTTTACCCGATAGTTTATTGACTTTGGTTACCAGTATTAATCAGCATATGGCAAAAGTGATCAGTGTTGATGTGCCTTCAGGTTTATGTGCAACTACAGGTGTCGTTGACAACACTGCGATTATTGCTAACAGTACCGTAACCTTTATTGCGATAAAGACAGGGTTAGTAACAGGGCAAGCCATTAACCATGTTGGGCAAGTTTATTTTGCAGACTTAGCTCTAGGGAAGATTTTTACTGAGCAGGTAAGTACGAATGTTACTATCTATGGTAATGATATTTTTACTCTTTTACCTAAACGTAAGGCAAGTAGCCATAAAGGAAATATCGGATTATTACTTGCTGTTGGGGGCGGAGAAGGTTTTGCTGGTGCAATACGTTTGTCAGCAGAAGCGTCATTACGCAGTGGCGCGGCCTTAGTGAGTGTTTGCTGTCATAAAAATAATCGAACATTGGTCTTTAATGGCCGGCCAGAATTCATGTTGGCACCCTGTTGCGCCGAACAACTCGCGGGCTCAATGACATTGAACAAAGCTAAAGCTTATGTGCTTGGTCCAGGTTTGGGGCAAAGTGCGTGGAGTAAAGCATTATTTGATCTCGTGATCGCTCAAAAAAAACTATGCGTGGTTGACGCTGATGGGTTGAGGTTGTTAGCGAAAGCTTACCAACAAAATTTATTGACGGATAAAATTAAAAGTAATCGTTGGGTGTTAACGCCACATCCTGGAGAAGCGGCTAATTTGTTAAATTGTACTGTAAAAGAAATAGAGCGAGATCGTTTTAGCGCCGTTAAAATAATAGCGCAACAATATCAGTGCGTGTGTTTATTGAAAGGTGCAGGGAGTTTGATCAGCGATGGTCATCAGGTTTGGTTGAACACGACTGGAAATTCAGGCATGGCAAGTGGCGGCATGGGCGATGTGTTATCTGGTATTATTGCTGCATTGATAATGCAAGAAAACTCGCCAGAAAATAGGGAACAACAACAAGTACTAACCGATTTTGCAAAGCTTACAGCCTTGGCGGTTTATATTCATGGAAAGGCTGCTGACATTATTGCGCAAAAACATGGAAAAATTGGTATGCTAGCAAGTGACCTATTGCCAATTATTCGGCAACTTATAAATAAGAAATTTTAGAAAATAATCGATGAAAGAAATGCTTACAAACAAAAACTACTTTTTAGCTGATGAATCAGCAACGATAGCCTTGGGTAAAAAACTCGCTAATATTGTGAAAAGCCAACTTAAAGCAGGCATAGTCGTCTATCTTTATGGCGATCTAGGTGCAGGTAAAACCACCTTAACGAGAGGCTTCGTTCAAGGCATGGGCCATATAGGTCACGTGAAGAGTCCAACTTATACGTTAGTTGAACCCTACGAATTAAATGACTGGTTAGTTTACCATTTTGATTTATATCGATTGTCAGACCCGGAAGAATTAGAATATATGGGCATTAGAGATTATTTTGCCCATAACTGCTGCTGTTTTATTGAGTGGCCAGAAAAAGGCGAAGGGATGATCAAGGAACCTGATTTGCGTATCGACTTAGCGTATAGTGAAGAACAAAGAACAATTAACGTGCAAGCAAAAACCGCGTTAGGTGAGCAAATATTAATCGCGCTAGCGGATTCTTAATAAAAATAAAAAGATGTAGGGTAATCTGATGAATACACGACCGTTATTGTTAGCCATATTATTACTCGTTGGATTTCTATTTCCAGCCTATGGCAGTAGTATCGATGGCGTGCGTGTGTGGCCTGCACCTGAGAATACCCGTATTGTCTTTGACCTCAGTAAAAAACCTGATTACAAATACTTTAGTTTAAAAAACCCTCAGCGCTTAGTCATCGATTTTAAAAATAGTAAAAATAATGCATCTTTGACAAACCTCCTAAAAAAAGATAAACGCGTTATACGCATTCGTACCAGCAAGTCTAAAAGCAAAGACACTCGCTTAGTGCTTGAATTAGCGAATAACTATCAATTAGCTATTTTCCCACTAGCGCCTGCAGGCCAATACGGTAATCGTTTGGTGATTGACTTGTTTGATCAAAAGAAAATTACTACACAAATCCACTCCCCTGAGAATAATAAACGCAATATTGTTATTGGTATTGATGCTGGACACGGCGGTGAAGACCCTGGTTCTATTGGCGGTAAAGGCAGTTATGAAAAACGCGTTACCTTAGCGATAGCCAAAAAACTTGCTGGGTATATTGACGCTGAAAAAGGCATGAAAGCAGTATTAATGCGTACTGGAGATTATTATGTCTCTATTGGCCGCCGTAGTGAGATTGCTCGTAAAAACCAGGTTGATTTTTTAGTCTCAATTCATGCTGATGCATTTGAAACATCTCAACCTAGTGGCGCATCAGTTTGGGTTGTCTCACATAAACGTGTAGAGTCCGAAATGGCTAAATGGCTGCGCAATCGTTTTATAAACTCTGAACTATTAGGCGGTGGCGGTGGCGTTATTAAAAATACTCGCGATGATAACTTGGCTAAAACGTTAGCCGATATGAATAAAGATCATACTCAAGGTGTCAGTATTCAAATGGCGAGTAGTATCATTAAACAGCTGAAAAAAATAACCAAAATGCATAAAAAAATACCTCAGCAGGGTAATTTTGGAGTGTTGAAATCGTCTGATATTCCCTCGATTTTGGTCGAAACAGGCTTTATTTCTAACCATCGAGAAGAAAAAAACCTTAACTCAAGTGCACATCAAAAGAAATTGGCGAAAGGCATATTTAATGGCATCAAAGGTCATTTTTTATCTCAACCACCCATGGGCACTTATTATGCATCGATTGTTCAACGACAACATAAAATAACCCGTGGTGAGTCTTTATCTGTAGTTGCACAGCGTTATAATATTTCCATTAGACAATTAAAAACCGAAAATAATCTAACTTCAAACACTGTTCGTATTGGGCAAACCCTGACAATACCTCGTGCCGATTAATATGAATATTACTCTTTAAATAATAAAATTTATGACCATAGAAATCCTCCCTGCTCGTCTTGCTAACCAAATCGCTGCTGGCGAAGTCGTTGAACGCCCATCATCTGTAGTGAAAGAGTTAGTTGAAAACAGCTTAGATGCGGGTTCAACCACCATTAAAATTGATATAGAAAAAGGTGGTGCTAAACGTATTCGTATTAGTGATAACGGATCCGGTATTGTTAAAGATGAGTTAACGTTAGCGTTAAGTCGTCATGCTACCAGTAAAATTAAAAGTTTAAATGATTTAGAAGGTATTTGTAGTTTAGGTTTTCGTGGAGAAGCGCTTGCAAGTATTAGCTCTGTTGCTCGATTAACACTGACGTCAAAACCTGTCGAACAAGAGTCTGCTTGGCAAGCAATTGCAGAAGGACGAGACATGGCTGTAGCATTGCAACCAGCGGCTCATCCTAATGGCACAACCATTGATGTCGTTGATTTGTTTTTTAATACGCCTGCGAGACGAAAATTTCTTCGCACTGAAAAAACAGAATTTTCTCATATTGAAGAAGTTATTAAGCGTATTGCGTTAGCGCGCTTTGATGTGAATTTTATTTTATCGCATAACCAAAAAGTGATTAAACACTTCAAAGCCGTCAATAATAAAAGTTTATATGGGAAGCGTGTTGCACAAATATGTGGACCAAAGTTTATTGAACATGCACTCGAAGTTAATTGCCAACATGGCGATTTACAATTATCTGGTTGGGTAGGGCTCCCAAGCTTTGCACGCAGCCAAAATGACTTGAGTTTTAGCTATGTGAATGGCCGTATGATGCGAGACAAGTTAATAAATCATGCTATTCGTCAAGCCTATAGTAATCTTTTGCCAGCGGATACTTATCCTGCTTTTGTACTTTTCTTAGCACTTGATGTCCGTGAAGTTGATGTTAATGTGCACCCTGCCAAACATGAAGTACGTTTTCATCAGGGTCGATATATACATGATTTTATCTATTCTGTTTGTCACAACGCGTTAAGCGATAATGTCATTACAGAATTTTTACCTGTACAAGAAGATAAAACAACAGATTTGCCAATACCTCAGCCTGAAGTTAGTGCAGTGCGTTATCCGCAAAATCATGTTGAACAGCATGACAAAGAGCATCTATCAACGCGTGACTATATTAAACCATTAACGAAAGTTACAGATGTTCAGAGCGAACCCTATGCACTAGGCTCCCAAGGCACTCAAAATAATCAAGAACACCATTCTTCTTATACACACAGTAATAATAAAGTCAGTAGGAATGCAGCACAAGCGTATCAAACACTAATGACCCCCTTATCAAGTGAACTAAAGACTGATAAATCTTTACTAGCGTCTAATGAGAATGAAGTTGTAGAGTTGATAACCGTTGTTGATGAACAATATGCAGTGATTAAAATAAAGAATGAATTGCGTTTATTATCCTTAAATAAAATTGAACAATCGCTTAAGTTTATTGAAGTTAAAGATAGGTGGCAGCACGACTTTGTCAGCCAACCTTTATTATTACCCATAAAAATAGTCCTGAGCCATGAGCAGGTGAGTTTTGTTGAACATCAAACGGCTATTTTGAATAAAATGGGTATTGTGGTCAGTGTATTAACAAAAAATAGTGTTCAAGTTCGCCAGTTTCCTGCTTTATTGAGAAATAAAGACGTAAACCTTAGTTTTAATAAACTCCTGAGCCTTTTATTGATTCCATGCATTGATGAATTATCAAATAGTGATTGGCAACAGGCGCTTGCAAGTCTATTGACGACTGATTCCTATGATAACCAACAAGCAAAAGATTTACTTCATTTGAGTCAGCAAAAATTTAATTCTTCATTTGAACAGCAACTACGCTTGAATTCTGTAGTGGTAGACCTCACATCTTCAATAACAACGTTAACGAATGCCAAATAAAGTGATGTCTGAAGCTCTATCAATAAATAATATTGACACCAAACAAAGTAAATTACCGCCAGTAATTTGTTTGATGGGACCTACAGCATCGGGGAAAACAGCATTAGCAATGGCATTACATGATGCTTTGCCTTGCGATATTATCAGTGTTGACTCTGCGCTTGTTTATAGAGATATGGATATAGGCACCGCAAAACCAACGGCAGATGAGTTAGTAAAGTATCCACACCGTTTAATTAATTTAATTGATGCGAGTGAAAGCTACTCTGCAGCCGATTTTTGTCGAGATGCTTTATTAGAAATTGAAAAAAGTCGGGCTAATAACCGTATACCGTTATTAGTAGGCGGTACCATGATGTATTTTAAAAGCCTGATTGATGGTATTTCACCTTTGCCGACCGCTGATGCTAACATTCGTCAAGCGATAGAAGCAGAGGCTAAAGAGTTTGGTTGGGATAATATACATACCCAATTGACTGACGTAGACCCGATATCTGCTGAGCGTATTCATAAAAATGATCCGCAACGATTAATACGCGCACTAGAGGTTTATCGGATCACGGGCAAAAGCATGACTGAATTAACGAAAGTGAAAGGTGAACGTCTTGGCGGAGATGTTCTACAGTTTGCTATTTCGCCGAAAGATCGCAAAGACTTACATGCGCGGATTGCTTTAAGGTTTAATCAGATGATTAAGCAAGACTTTGAAGCAGAAGTGGTTAAGTTAAAACAGCGTGCTGATTTACATGATAATTTACCCTCTATTCGTTGTGTTGGTTATCGACAGATGTGGGAATATTTGAATGATGAAGTGGATCATGATGAAATGATATTCAAGGGAATTTGTGCTACACGTCAATTAGCTAAACGCCAATTGACGTGGCTGAGAAATTGGCCAAATTTGCATTGGTTGCATATGGAAGACGAAAATAATTTAAAAGTAATTTTGTCTTCAGTAAGCAAACTTTAAACCTTGATGTATAATGAAAACAGTTGCATAGTAAGTAATTAGTTTGATGAAAAAATTCGCACACTACATTTATTAAAAATAACAAGAAAAGGGGCCAAATAATGGCAAAAGGGCAATCTTTACAAGACCCATTTTTGAATGCTTTACGACGTGATCGCATTCCAGTAGCAATATATCTAGTTAATGGTATTAAACTACAAGGGCAAGTTGAATCTTTTGATCAATTTGTTATCTTACTCAAAAATACAGTAAGCCAAATGGTTTATAAGCACGCAATTTCTACTGTTGTTCCTTCTCGGGCGGTTTCTACCATGCCTGCACCTCAAACAGGTGATTATAACCAGGAACAACAAGATTAATGATTTTATTGAGTTTGGTTGTTGGCCAAAGATGTAATGTCCAAAAATATCTTTTGGTTTAGCTATTTAGTTTATAGGTACTGCTCAATTGTTTGATCGTTATAAAGCAGGTGAACAAGCGATACTTGTTCACCTGGATTTTCCTGATGAAAATGCACGTGAAGATTTGCAAGAATTTGAATTACTTGTAAATTCTGCTGGCATAAATTCACTTAATATTATTACAGGTAAACGTAATACCCCTCATGCAAAGTTTTTTGTGGGCAGTGGTAAAGCTGAAGAAATTGCTGAAGCCGTGTCACTTTATAAAGCTGACGTTGTACTTTTTAATCATGCATTATCACCTTCACAAGAAAAAAATATTGAAGCATTATGTGAATGCCGTGTTGTAGACCGCACCGCACTTATTTTAGATATTTTTGCCCAACGTGCCCGTACACATGAAGGTAAACTTCAAGTTGAACTTGCACAGTTGCGACATATGAGTACTCGACTTATTCGAGGCTGGACTCATCTTGAGAGGCAAAAGGGTGGTATTGGTCTACGTGGACCTGGCGAAACGCAATTAGAAACTGATCGACGCTTACTCCGTGAACGAATGGTTAATATACGTAAGCGTTTAGGTAAAGTCGAAAAGCAACGCCAACAAGGTCGTCGAGCAAGAACCCGCGCTGAAATTCCAACGCTTTCATTAGTGGGGTATACCAATGCAGGTAAATCTACATTATTTAATATAATTACGAAAGCTGACGTTTATACAGCTGACCAACTTTTTGCTACGTTAGATCCAACGTTAAGAAAAATAAATGTTGAAGATGTAGGTCGAGCAATTTTAGCTGATACGGTGGGGTTTATTCGACATTTACCTCATGATTTAGTTGCCGCCTTTAAAGCAACACTTACTGAAACACGTGAAGCTGAGTTATTACTTCATGTGATTGATATTTCTGATGACCGCAGAACTGAAAATATTGAACAGGTAGAAGAAGTATTAAAAGAGATTGATGCGGGTGAAGTACCACAATTATTAATTTGTAACAAAATAGATGCATTGGAAAATATTCAGCCAAGAATTGATCGAGATGATACGGGTTTACCGATTCGGGTATGGTTATCGGCTCAAAAAGGTATGGGTATTGAACTACTTTTTCAAGCATTGTCAGAACGCTTAGGTAAGCAGATAATCAGGCACAGCTTGCGCTTACCAGCAAGTGAAGGAAAAATTCGTAGTGTGTTTTATCAATTAGATTGCGTCGAAGATGAGTCCTATGATGAAAATGGTGATTGTTTACTGAAGGTAAAATTACCTGCTAGAGAATGGAATAGACTAATTAAACTCGATGAAGCTGGTATAGAAGGCTTTATTGAAAGTTAACAGACTGATATATTACCGTTATTGAGCAAATCAGTTATTGAATGTATTTAATTTAAAATGAGTGGAGAAGACCATGGCGTGGAATGAACCGGGGAATAATGATAAAGACCCCTGGAAAAAGAAAGATGACAAGAATCAAGGACCACCAGACTTAGACGATTTACTAAAAGATATTGGTAATAAAGTTGGTGGTATTTTTGGTGGTAAATCATCAAATGGCGGTAGCAAGAAAGGTGCATCTAGCGTCGGTATTGCAATTGCTCTAATTGTTGGTGTTCTTGTTTATGCTTTTAGTGGCTTTTATACCATTAAAGAAGCTGAAAAAGGGCTTGTTTTAAGTTTTGGGCAATACACTGGCGTTGTTGAGCCAGGTTTGCGTTGGAAGTGGACATTTGCTGAGCGTATTATTCCAGTAGATATGCAAACTACCCGTGATTTACCTGCATCAGGCTTTATGTTAACGCAAGATGAAAATGTTGTTCGTGTTGAAATGCAAATACAATATCGTGTTGTTGATGCACGCAATTACATCTTTAGTGTCACAGATGCTGATGACAGTTTGAGCCAATCCCTAGACAGTGCTTTACGCTTTGTTATTGGTCATTCGAAGATGGATGACATCTTAACAAGTGGACGTGAACAAGTTCGTCAAGATGTGTGGAAGGAGTTAGATAAAATTATCGCTCCTTATAATTTAGGTTTGATTGTAGTTGACGTTAACTTTAAAGATGCGCGTCCTCCTGAAGAAGTGAAAGATGCTTTTGATGATGCAATTTCTGCACAAGAAGATGAAGTTCGTTTTTTACGTGAAGCCGAAGCTTATGCAAGTGGCATTGAACCGAGAGCTCGTGGACGTGTAAAACGTATGGAACAAGAAGCTATTGCCTATAAACAACAAACGGTTTTAGACGCAGAAGGTGAAGTGGCTAAATTCAATAAATTACTGCCTGAATATTTAGCGGCTCCAGAAGTAACTCGTCAACGTATGTATTTATCAACGATGGAAAGCGTTTATGCCAATACCAGTAAAGTAATGGTAGATGTTGAGGGGGGTAACAATATGATGTATTTACCATTAGATAAAATCATGCAAAATCAGTCTTCAACTCAACGCACTATGCCACAAAGCCAGTCAAGTGGGAATCAACAGATTAATACGTCAAGTTCTGCTCCTGCCTTGTCAGGTCGTTCAGACAGATTTAACGATGGGAGAAATTAAGCAATGAAAAATTTTATAATTGCAATAATTGCATTAATTTTGGTACTAACCGTTTCTTCTGTTTTTATCGTTTTTGAAGGACAACGTGGTATCGTTTTCCAGTTTACGAAAATTAAACGTGACGCCGATAGCGGTGAAATGAAAATCTATGAACCTGGTTTACATTTCAAAATTCCGTTTATTAACAATGTTCGCAAACTTGATGCTCGTATTCAAACACTTGATGAAGCACCAGATCGTTTTGTAACATCTGAGAAAAAAGATTTAATGGTCGACTCATTTGTAAAGTGGAAAATCGTCGATTTCTCTACATTCTACTTACGTACTGCAGGTTCTGTTGAAAATGCTCGCGCGTTATTAAAACAAAAAGTAAATAATGGCTTACGTACCGAGTTTGGTACACGTACCATTAAGGAAATTGTTTCAGGTGACCGTAATGCAATTATGGCAAAAGCGTTAGAAAGTGCAGCAAGTAGTCGTGAAGATTTAGGTATTGAAGTGATAGATGTACGCATTAAGGCAATTAATTTACCTGCTGAAGTTAGCGTGTCTATTTATGACCGTATGCGTGCAGAGCGTTCAGCTGTGGCCAAAGAACATCGTTCTAAAGGTCAAGAGCAAGCGGAAATTATTCGTGCAACGATAGATGCTAAAGTTACAGTCATGTTAGCAACCGCGCAAAAAGACGCACAAGAAATGCGTGGTGATGGCGATGCATTAGCCGCTAAAGTTTATGCGGATTCATACGGACAAGATCCTGAGTTTTTTAGCTTTTACCGTAGTCTTCAAGCCTATGAAAAAAGTTTTAATAGTAAAAGTGATATCTTAGTGGTTAAACCCGATAGTGACTTCTTTAACTATTTAAAAGAAGGCGCTAAAGTACAAAAATAGCCAACCTTGTTTGATAAAAAGCCATGACTTGTCATGGCTTTTTTGTACCTGTAACATCATTAGAAAGGGTCCACTTTTTAACGATTAGCACGTAACTTACATTCATTGTCATAATGAGAGAGAAATACAGAATATGGTCGAAACATTATTAATGGCATTAGCCATCGCATTCATCATTGAAGGTTTAATCCCTGCTCTTTTTCCTAATAAATGGCGGAGCTATGTATTGAAGCTTGCAGAGGAATCACCGTCATCTATTCGAAATATTGGTATTAGTTTAATTATATTCGGGATCTTTATACTTTTTTTACTCCAATAATTTAACAAAAGTATTGATAAAATCTTTTCTAAGCCCTTTAGATAATTGAATATTTTAAAATCGTCCTAAAAATCATCATTTATTACTTGGACTCCAATTTAATATTTGATAAAATCCCCGCCTAATTTTTTATCGAAATTGAAAACATGGGCAAAAACGTCGTAGTTCTAGGCACCCAATGGGGTGACGAAGGTAAGGGTAAGATTGTTGATTTACTCACAGATAAAGCTAAGTACGTAGTACGTTACCAAGGAGGCCATAATGCGGGTCATACTTTGGTTATCGACGGTGAGAAAACCGTACTTCATTTAATTCCATCTGGTGTATTACGTGACAACGTAAAATGTCTCATTGGTAACGGCGTAGTATTATGCCCGAAAGCCTTGATGACAGAAATCGCTATGTTAGAAGCTAAAGGTGTTCCTGTACGTGATCGCTTACTTATTAGTGATGCTTGTCCATTAATTCTTCCGTACCACAATGCATTAGATGCTGCGCGAGAAATCGCACGTGGTAATAAAGCTATTGGTACTACCGGTCGTGGTATCGGTCCAGCATATGAAGATAAGGTTGCCCGTCGTGGTCTTCGCGTCGGTGACTTGGTATGTGCAGAGTCTTTTGCGATTAAATTAAAAGAAATTGTTGAATACCATAACTTTTCGTTAGAGCACTACTATAAAGTTGAGCCTGTTTGTTATGAAACAGTGCTTGCTGATGCTTTATCGGTTCGTGAAGTTATCCTTAAGATGGTTGCTGATATTTCAGAAATTCTTGACCAAGCCCGTAAAAAAGGTGAGTCAATTATGTTTGAAGGGGCACAAGGAACTTTACTTGATATTGATCATGGTACTTACCCATACGTAACCTCTTCAAATACAACAGCGGGTGGTGTTGCTACCGGTTGTGGTGTTGGTCCTCGTCATTTAGATTATATCTTAGGCATTACTAAAGCATATACCACACGTGTTGGCTCTGGTCCATTCCCTACAGAATTAGACGATGAAATTGGTAATCATTTAGGTACTGTTGGTCACGAATTTGGTGCAACTACTGGCCGTGAACGACGTTGTGGCTGGTTTGATGCGGTTGCTATGCATCGTGCTATTCAAGTGAATAGTGTTTCAGGATTTTGTTTAACTAAACTCGATGTTTTAGATGGTTTAGAAACACTAAAAATTTGTACGGGTTACAGAACAGAAGCGGGTGATATTATCACTGTACCTCCAACGGCAGCTGAAGGTTATGATAAAATAACACCAGTATATGAAGAATTGCCAGGTTGGTCTGAAGTAACTGTTGGTGCAACTTCTCGTGACGCTTTACCTGCAAACGCAATAGCTTACATCGCGCGTATTGAAGAATTAACGGGTGTTCCAGTTGATATTATTTCAACGGGCCCTGAGCGTAATGAAACAATTGTTTTGATTAACCCTTTTTCTGAGTAATCGTTTACGATAATTTCTTTTTTTAGAGAAATAAAGCTTTTTAAAAACCACCTTCTCGGTGGTTTTTTTATATCAAAAATAAACTATATTCAAACGGGTATTTAAATATAGATGCAACATAAAGTTATGATGTTAAAAATGAAAGTGATAATTTTTCTAGAATTTAAATATTTTATGCATAAATGTGCTGATAAATTCGTTGTTATGCGTTGAAATAAAGATAACTTTACAAGTAAGTATAGCAAGTCGGGGAAGTTTATAAAAATGACCAAATGGATTGATGAATAGATAAAGCTATATAACGAATATTTAGTTTTATGATGTGCAATCAAAAAGGGCTAAGGGTATGTTCGTTATAGCTTCTAGCACTTTTTTATATAAGAATAACGTTGGACAAAATGTAAGATTACAATAATATATATAACTATGCTGTATATAAAAATAATAAAACGTGAAAAATGGCATATATAAAACAATTAATTTACCTAACGCATCATAGGACTCACCATGACAGATTTTCGCCAACAAGCTCTTGATTACCATCAATTCCCAACGCCTGGAAAAATAGGTGTTGAATTAACTACAGCCGCTGCAACTAGCCTCGATCTATCTCTCGCTTATAGTCCGGGTGTTGCTGAACCCGTTCGCGCGATCGCAGCAAACCCAGATGATGTTTATAAATACACAGGAAAAGGAAATACTGTCGCCGTTATTACCAATGGTACCGCGATATTAGGTTTAGGTAATTTAGGAGGAATGGCGTCTAAGCCTGTTATGGAAGGCAAGGCATTATTATTTAAACGTTTTGCCGATATTAACTCGTTTGATATAGAAGTGAAGCATAAAACGGTAGAAGAGTTTGTAAATACAGTGGCTAATATTGCTGATAGTTTTGGTGGTATTAACTTAGAAGACATAAAAGCACCTGAATGTTTCGCTATTGAAAAAGCGCTCATTGAGCGTTGTAAAATCCCAGTATTTCATGATGATCAGCACGGGACTGCAATCGTAACTGCCGCAGGTATGATTAATGCGTTAGAAGTTCAAGGTAAGGAACTCAAGCATGCGAACATTGTTTGTGTGGGAGCCGGTGCAGCGGCAATTGCTTGTATGGAACTCCTGATAAAATGTGGTGCAGAACGTGAAAAAATATACATGTTAGACACTAAAGGTGTCATTCACACTCGCCGTGATGATCTTAATGAATATAAACGTTTGTTTGCTAATAATACAGACAAACGAACCTTAGAAGATGTTATTGACGGCGCTGATGTTTTCGTTGGTGTTTCGGGTCCTAATGTACTCTCTTCTGCCAACGTAAAACTGATGGCACCTAACCCTGTCGTCTTTGCTTGCTCTAACCCTGATCCTGAAATCAAACCCGAATTAGCCCTTGCTGCTCGTGATGATATTATTATTGCTACCGGTCGTTCTGATTACCCTAATCAAGTCAATAATGTCTTATGTTTTCCTTTTATTTTCCGTGGCGCACTAGACGTACGCGCAAGAACGATTAATGATGAAATGAAAATTGCAGCAGTTAACGCTATTCGTGAATTAGCAAAAGAGCCAGTTTTACAAGAGGTGCTAGACGCGAGTTGTGAAACCAGTTTAACCTTTGGGAAAGAATATATTATCCCTAAACCTATGGATCCTCGTTTGTGTGGTCGCGTGGCGCTTGCTGTAGCTAAAGCCGCAGTTGACTCAGGCGTTGCTGCATTAGCATTACCAGAAAATTATATGGAATAGAGCGGTACAAAATAATTAATGTCGTTTAAAGGAGGGGCTACCTCTCCTTTTATATTCAGGACGAATGGTATGTCGCGATGCCATGGATGGCAAAGAGAGACGATAT
>JASDWX010000121.1:0-9898 GCA_041890515.1 Alteromonadaceae bacterium | reverse complement strand
GGTGAGTGGATCAATATGGAACTGGAAGTTGAGTATCAAGCATTCGATAACTGGTTAATTTGGCTCGGCGATGACGATGATGACTTATTTGAAGATGAAATGGATGATTTTGATGATGATAATTTAAATCTTCTGGGTGACTTTTCCATGGACGAGCTTTCCATTGCCTTTAATGTATCTGTTCGAATTGGAGATAAGCATGAGTTACGATTGAAGTTAGAGTCAGTCAGTCTTGAAGCCAATGCAAATCAGGTTTTTGAAGTAGCCACAGACAATCAAATTTACCTGAGTGATGAAGAAGACCCTGAAAGTTTTTCTGAAAGTGAATTTGCCATACAACTTCGTTATCGCTATGAAATTGGCCCATTATCAGAACTATATTTTGTCTATAGTCGTGGAGGTGAACAGGAAATAGACGGGTTACCAAGCTCTAGGCGTAAATTTCTCAATAGTGCTGTCAATCATGCCGACCTAGAGAGTCTGGTAGTAAAAATCAAGTATCACTTTTAATATTCTTTTATTCATACTTTAATCGCCGTCATCAACATTAGGATCAATTTGTACTTTTAATATATGGCCATTACGCGTCACAAATGCTTCATAAGGCTTACCTTGAAAAATAAAATCAACATCATAAACTCTTTGACCATTATATATCTCAATATCTACATCTTTGACTCGTGCCGATTTATAACGTTTTTTAATAATTGCTCTTAGTTCGCCTTTTGTTAGTGTGTTGTTAGTTTCAGTTTGTATGTTCGCATTATTATTTTGCGAAATTTCTGCTGCAAGCATTGGAGAAGATAACGTCATTTCAAGGCTCTGCGAGAGAAAAACTATAATGATATATTTAAATGAAAAGTCTAATATACTTTTTCGAATTATCAACACTTTAATACCTTATGAAAGAGTAAGTTTTTTGGTTAAGGACCTATGAAAAGTTCCAATAATGGAACAAACTCGACCTAAATTATAGCTCGAATTCATTCAAATTATGATCACTTTAGATGCGTATGCGAACGTTATTCTTTGTTTGTCTAACGGTAACTAGTCCGAAAATGAAGGCATAACGCCTATTTTATAGAGTATTAATTAATGCATAGTGGCTCCCTTTATAAAACATACTAAGGTTATGGCCTGTTTTTAAGATATCACTTTCATATGCACAATATATCAATCATACCTACCTCTCACCACTGCAGAAACTATATGCTTAAGGCTTGTGGTTGACGTTCACTATGTCTTTAGACCTAGACGGCGCGACTTTAAATTTTTGGCTGAGAAGTAGATTTTGATCAAAATCGTAAAGTACTAATGTCCAAGTAGCTTCTTCTTTTATATCTTTAAATGAGCGTAACACTTCCCAATCATTAATAGGTGAACCGTATAAAATTGTATTAGTAGGATAATATTTGTTGCCATTTTCTGTTGTTTTGATCCATTGCGCAGTTAAAGCAACTTTATCGTATGATTCATTTATCCCTGGAATATCAACATTAAAAATCAAACCGAAGCGCGCTTCTTCATCATCACTAGCTAAAACATCACCACTTTTCGGTAATAAAGAGTATTCCCCATTTTCACCAAAAACATCACTTTCTATAAATTCAAATTGACCGCTTCTAATTTCATCAAGCGAAATGTCTGTAGTTGTTAACTCAAATGTATCAATTGCAAATTTTTTTAATTTATTTTTCTCTTCTTTATTTAGCTGGGCCGATGAAAAAATCCAGGCTAGAGCTTCCCGTATGTGTTGTTTTGCATTGCTAAGTACTCTTTTTGAAATTCTTTCGTATTGAGTTAAATCCATTAATTCTAAACACTTGCCTATATTGCGAAATTTTTCAGGTGACACACAATAAAATCGTGCTAACCGAATATTATTTAAAGGGTTGTCTTTGAGTTTTTTTGCGCTTAACAAGCTATCAACTGCTGTTTGCCAATTTTGTGATAAATGCTCCCCTTCCATATACATACGTCCTATACGAGCATGAGCTCCAGCATAACCAAGTTTTGCAGAGTTTCGATAATATTCAACAGCTTTGTCTAAGTCGATGTTTACTTGATCACCTGTATGGTAATGACTACCAATATTAAAATTTGCACGTGGATGGCTGTAAATAGCTGCTTTTTGGTAATATTTAAATGCTTTTATCTCATCATCGTCAACATAATCTTTAAAATTGTAACCGTCTGCAATCACAGCATAATCATTAGCTATAGCCTGCTTACTTATTTCATCTAGTTCTTTAGGTGAGGAGGAAGGTAGATTTAAAGTACGCATTAAAAAGTCGTAGCTTATAGCTGCTTCATGAATATCTCCACCCCAGAAACGATGGCCGTGTCCTGTTTTTTCATAAAACATTATTTCTGTAGGGTGATTAAGCTTGTTCAATATATATTTAAAGCGATTTGTATGCTCAAAATCAGCAACATCATCATCTCGTCCTGCAATCAGTAAAATAGGAGCCTTTAATTTTTTTGCTAAATAAACCGGTGATACCAAACTCAAGCTTTCATCAAATTTTCCCACGGTTTTTTCTATAAATTTTTGATATTCCTTTCCTGAGCGATAGTTACTGGCATTAAATAGTAAAGGTAAATCATAAACACCGAATGACGCAATGACGCAATCATATTTTTCAGGGTGCTTAATGGCAAGCATAGTTGATGAGTAACCACCATAACTGGATCCCATTGCACATTGATATTTAAATGTATGGCTTTGTTTTACTCTAGCTACAGCAGCAGTAATATCTTGTTCAATATCTTTACCAAATTCTCCAACACCTTTTTCTAGAAACTCTTTTCCAAAACCTGCTGACCCACGAAAATTAACCCTTAAAACTGTAAATCCTCTGCTGACATAATATTGCACATATTTATTAAAGCGATCACTTTCTTGAACATCAATTGGGCCTCCATGAGGCATCACGAGTAACGTAGAGTGATCTATACCCTCAGGTAAAGTCAAAAAAGCCTCTAACTCAATGCCGTCGTCAGCTTTTATTGTTAGTTGCTGGGAAGGAAAAAACTTTTGTTCGAGTAAGTTTGTATATGAAGGAATAAATGTGACCGCTTCGTCAGCTTGTTTATCATAAATGTAATACTGACCTGGTTCGTCAGAACCATTGACATACAACAAGCTAATTTCCTTTTCGACTACCCTATCGATAATGTATACTTCTTGGTTAACAAAAGTTTTCGCTAGTCGTTTTCTATAGTGCGCTTTTCCTTTATCGAAAAATAATTTTTGGTTTAAACCATGTTGCTTAAAGGTAACAAAATCTAATATGCCCTCAGAAGTAAAGCCTGCAGATACTAAATCATATTTAGGATGTTGGTAGATGACCTTTCCTAGCTTTTTCGCTTTGATATCATAAGATCGTAATACCATTTTATCGCTATTTTTATTTGTTAAAACAGCAATTGATTCATCAGTAATAAAGTCGAGAGGCTTAAGATTGTAGTCAGTATTTTTTAAGGAAATTATTGTTTCCCATTTTCCTCCGTACAACGGTACAAACCTGATCACTATGGATTTATTTTTTTTATCATAGTCACTAGTAATAACTCTTTTAGAATTATTATCAAAATAATAATGGTTTATTCGATTATTATTGTGTTTTACTTCAAAAGCATTATCAAAATCATTGCTTAATAATGACTCTATACTAACAACAAGAAGTTGATGACTTTTGTTGTTTTTTTTCTTAGCGAACATTAATTTACCTGGTTCTTCAGGTAAATAATGTACTAAGTAATCTTCAGCTTCGATGATACTGGGTTTTATTTTCCCATTCACCAAATTGCCAATAAAATTCACTCGTCGACCTTTGTGAGTTACATTAATAAATAACTGCTGTTCATTAAGCCAATAATAATCATTTAATACGTTATCATTGCCAAGAGATAACGTTGATTCTAAAACAAACGTCTTTGAATTTAGTAACCTTAAATCATGATTCTTTTCTTTAATGTAATGTATTGAAATAAACTTACCGCTTGGTGATAATTTAACCATGGTATTATTGGGATTATCAAAAATGCTATCAGCCTTAATTGGTTTACCGGATACAATGTTTGGGATAATGAAAAAGATCCACATGAAATGTAATATTAATAATTTCATTATTTCACCTTATGTTGATTTGCTAAAAACTCGAAAAAGCTATCTTGTCCTGGGCCACCATAACTTATAGAACGGTTTGTTAATATATTGGGAAATTTTTCCTCCAAAAATTCAAGCGCTTCTGATGAGCGATTTACTAGTTCAGCATGGGTTGTAGGATACCATTTACCCCATGTTTCTAATTCTAAGTGACCAACATAGTTTATTGTTCCTGGCATCACATCAAACTGCCAGTAATCTTCATCTGTCAATTCTCTCCGCCAGTAGCTATTTAGTTTTACTTGGTCAAGGGTGTACTGACCAGCCGCTAAATCGAGTAAAAAATAACTTGAACCTTCTTTAATATCTTTAGATGACAACTCAATATTTTCTGGGCCATCAATCCTAATGGATTTTAAGTCAAGGTTGGTTTGAATACCTAATAAAAGGTATCCTTTATCGTTGGTAAGTTCTTTGTCTTGGTCTTGCTTTATTGATGTTACTTTGTTTGCACAACCTTGAAGCAGTAGCATAATGACTATGATGAGAGAAAGTTGCATTTATCGTCCTTAATATATTAATCCATTTTCCACTAGCAGAGCAGTCAGTTTAAATGAAATTTTACCTTTATATCATAATTTTACCATATATAAAATTTAGAGATAAACGAAACTTTATTGTTGATTTATTCTTATCGGCTTAAATATAATTTTCTCCTCTACGGACTAAGTTATTTCTAATTCAGATTCAGTTAAAGGCTGCTGCAGGCTCGATTTTCCATCATCTTCATTAAACTTAGAGTCAGCTTTTGGCTATCTGTTGACTTAAAGAATAGCCAACCACTAACGTCAACACTACGCACCAAGTGAACATCAAAATATTGTTAAGAAAGTCCAATAGAATTTCCCTCAAAGAAATATATCAGCTTTAATAAAGGGCTTTTTTGCTCTTCGACAAATGTTATTTTGGTTTGAATTTATGAATATTTCTTTTGAAATAATCATAAAAAAATGGATAACGATGTATTCATCGTTACCCATATATGGATGGTACAATATTTATTGAATTTACGTGATTATTGAATTTCTAACAGTGTCACTTCAAAAACAAGTAATGAACCGGCTGTAATTTTCCCTGATGAGCTGTTGCCGTACCCAAGACTTGAAGGAATAAAAAATTTAAATTTATCACCAGCAACCATCAATTGTACGCCTTCAGTCCAGCCACTTATTACTTGATTTAAGCCAAAACTAATAGGTTTACCACTGTCTACTGAACTATCAAAGACAGTGCCGTCTAATAAAGAACCGTGATAATGCACTTTTACTTTTGTTCTAGCATCGGGGTGCTCAGTGCCTTCACCTTTTTCTAATACTTGGTATTGCAAACCAGAAGCCGTTTCAATGACCCCTTCTAACGCTTTATTTGTGGCTAAAAATGCTTTGCCAATGGCGATATTTTCAACCGCTGCTTTCTTATTATTCGCACTTTTAGTGAAATAGATTATTGCTAATGCAATAACTATAACCAAAACAACATATTTCATAACGTATTCCATTAATTTTTAGAGTTGTGCATTCTAGCACTCGATTCTTTTATAAATAACCTCATTTAAATTTTTATACGAATACATATATTTGTCAATAAAAAAGCCAGTGTTTAGTTGGCTTTTGATCGTGAGGCGTTAACTATAAATAATTTTCTAAAATTACAGGATAACTAATGGTATCTAAGCTCCCGAACCTTACCCCAAAATACGCGATAAGAATATGCGGTATAACTAAATATCACAGGTACTACAATGATGGTGCCCCATAAGAGAAAACTTAAAGATTCTGGTGCAGAAGCCGTTTCCCAAATAGTGAGTTTATTTGGCACAATGTAAGGGAAAAAACTAAACGCTAAACCAAAAAAACATAAAGTAAAAATGACTACGGCGGCAACAAAAGGTCGCCAACAACCTTTGTCGTTTACCTTAGGTAATTGTTTCAATTGTATATGGCTAAAAATAAACAGCGCAAAACAAATAACGGGTAACGGTAAAAACATTAATGCATTTGTCGATGAGAACCATTTCGCATAAACATCTGGGTTTATTAATGGATTAACCAGTGATACGGCAATAACCCCAATAAAACAAATCAAGCCAGACTTTTGAGCCCAAGCAACGGCTTGTATTTGTAGGTCGCCTTCAGTTTTCATAATTAACCAACAAGCACCTATATAGCTATAAGCGGCGGCAACACCAAATGCACTGAGCAAACTAAAGCTATAAGCCATTAATGTACTTTCAAAGCCCATGACATACATGCCCAACATATAACCTTGGCTTAATGAGGCAATTAAAGATCCGCCTTTAAATACTCTGTTCCAAGTGGGTTTATGGCTAAATGTGGCTTTGGCACGAAAATCAAAAGCCACTCCGCGAAGTACTAAACTAATTAAAAGTACGGCGGTCGGAAAATATAATTCTTTGAATATATAACTGTGTGCTGCTGGAAATGCAATAAGTAACAAACCTATTGCGAGTACAAGCCAAGTTTCGTTAGCATCCCAAAAAGGGCCTATCGAGGCTATCATAGTATCGGCATCGTCTTTTTGCTCAAGCGGCAGCAATATGCCAACACCTAAATCAAAACCATCTAATACGGCATAAAGTAAAATAGATAATCCCATTAGAGCCACAAAAATCAGTGCTAAGGTATTTGCATCAAACATTTTACGACTCCTCGTTTTCTTTGTTAAGGATGTTAACTTTATTTGTATTGCCAACAACAGGTGTAGTCTGTTCATCAATACCAATTTCTTCAATCTCAATTGCGCGGCCAGCCATAGTGAAAATGGTATGTAAATAAGCAACCATGATGACCACATATAAAATCAAATAAAGTGTCAGTGTCATACCTACATTTTCTGGCGCTATATCTGTTGCGGCATCTTTTACCGTTAAAATACCCGTGACTAACCAAGGTTGACGGCCAATTTCAGTAACATACCAGCCAGCCAATGTTGCTACCCAACCAGAGAAACTCATAGCAACCAACGTCTTTAATAACCAAGTAGGTAGTTCGTCTTTACGCCACAATACAAAACGACTCAACCAGGAGATTGCAAACATCAGCATGCCTAAACCCACCATGATTCGAAAAGCAAAAAATACAGGCGCAACAGGGGGGTGGTTACCTTCAAATTCGTTTAAGCCTTTTATTTCTCCGTTTAAATCGTGCGTTAAAATTAAACTGGCCAGCTTAGGGATTGCCACTTCAAAATGGTTGGTTTTTTGTTCCTCATCCGGTATTGCAAATAACAATAAAGGTGCTCCTTTCTCGGTATGCCAAATACCTTCCATTGCCGCAATTTTTTGTGGTTGATGCTCTAAGGTATTTAATCCATGCATATCACCTAAAAATATTTGCACCGGTGCTAATACTGCCGCCACAGTCAACGCTATTTTCAATGTTAACTTTGGTGCTTTTTTGTTATCACCTTTTAAGAGCCGATAAGCGCTGATCCCCGCCACTAAAAATGCCGCCGTTAATCCAGATGCAACAAGCATGTGAGACAATTTATATGGGAATGACGGGTTGAAAATAATAGCAAACCAGTCAACGGGGAATGCCACTCCATCTCGCATTTCATGACCTTGAGGTGTTTGCATCCAAGAGTTTAGTGCTAGGATCCAAAAAGACGATAAACTCGTGCCAAAAGCAACAATTAAGGTCGATAATGTATGTACTCGAGCTGAAACTCGATTCATACCAAACAGCATAATACCTAAAAAACCAGCCTCTAAAAAGAAGGCGGTGAGTACTTCATTACCTAATAATGGTCCTGCGATATTGCCGACAGTTTCCATAAACTTAGGCCAGTTAGTCCCAAATTGAAACGACATGGTAATCCCAGTAACAACCCCTATTGCAAAAGTCAGCGCAAATATTTTGACCCAAAAGCGATAAGCACGCATCCACACGGGATCACTGGTTTGATCAAAACGTAACTTGAAGTAAAACAAAAACCAACTGAGCGCGATAGTAATTGTGGGAAACAGAATATGAAAACTAATATTTGCGGCAAACTGTATGCGTGAAAGCATTAATGTTTCTAACATAACTTCCTCCATAAACCTTATTAAACACAGTGTCAGTGTTAACGGGTTTTAAGTGTTAAAGTCACATTTTTGTAGAGCATGTAACTTTTAAATAGCCAATAACAAGGCTTAACCTTTACTCAATAATTTATCTTTAATATCAATGATTTTACTGACACCAGCGCCGAGTTTCATTAAGGTGTTAAGTTTATCTGGACTCATACTTTGTAACTCTGCAGCCCAATGTGTGATGGTTTCAAGTAAATCATGCATTTCATGCATTTTTTGTTGTGCATATTCTTCTTGTGGATTCGCAGGCTCATCTAATAAATTATCGCGTAATAATGAGAGGGTAGGGTCAACTTCACGTTTACGGCGTTCTTCAAAGACGCGTGTAGCCATTTCCCAAATAGAACCTGCAGGTGAGTAATACTCTTTGCGATCTTTAGGCTTATGTTGCACTTGTACTAAACGCCAAGACTGTAATTCTTTAATGCCCATACTGACATTACCGCGAGAAATATTAAGTGCTTCAGATATTTGTATAGCGGTAAGGGATTCGTTATGGATAATTAATAATCCATACATTTGGCCTACGGTTCGATTAAAGCCCCAACGGCTGCCCATTTCGCCACAGTGCATTACAAAAGATTCTATTTTAGCTGTCATTATCATAATTGTGTTTTCTGAAGTTTCAGTATTTTCTGAAAGTTTATACTATCCTTGATTTAGATCAAGTTATATTTGAGAAAATTTATGTCTTATTTTGATTAAATGAGGCGTTTATATATTATAAAAAAGGGGTAGTTCAGTGGAAGAGTTTATTTTGAAGATAAAAAAACCGAGTGTTATCTCGGTTTTTTAGTGGCTAAATTAAAGCTTATCAAATTGGTGAGTATTACAAGTACAATTTATAGACTTAACATCTTCTTTTTTAATCTTGCTAAATCAATGGCATTTGACCTAACGGTGAGTTTAATTTCACTGTAATCATAATCTTCTTTAGTAACACTCATGGTTGAACGGATTTCACCTATAATACCTTGCGCGGTATAAGGAATGACAATCTCTTCTTCAATCATTTCGTTTTCAGCTACGCCAACGATATATTTATGCAGTTTGGCAACATCAATTGGGTCACGAGCTGAAGTCATCATAGCGTCAGGAAACTCTTCCTTCAATGCTTGCTGCTGCTCAATCGTCAGTTGATCTGACTTGTTAAGTACGAGTAATTTTTCACTGTTCTCAACACCCACTTCTGCTAATACTTCGTGAACTACATTGAGTTGCGCACGAAAAGAAGCATCTGAAGCATCGACTACATACAACAATAATGAAGCATCATGCGCTTCTGCTAACGTTGAGTGGAAAGAAGCGACTAAATCGTGCGGTAACTTTTTGATAAAACCTACGGTATCAGACACTAATATCCTTGGCTGAGTAGCAGGGTGTAATGCACGAACTGTGGTATCAAGCGTTGCAAAAAGTTTGTTCTCACCAACAACATCACTACCGGTGATCGCTCGCATCATAGATGACTTGCCCGCATTGGTATAACCTACTAAAGCGACACAAAAGAGCTCAGAACGTTGTGTTCGTCGGCCTTTCATTTCATTCTGAACACTTACCAACTCACGTTTGAGTTCTGCTAATTGGTCGCGTACTTTACGGCGGTTTAGCTCCAGTGTTGTTTCACCAGC
>JASDWX010000120.1:0-39972 GCA_041890515.1 Alteromonadaceae bacterium | reverse complement strand
CATCAACTGATGTTATATACAGTATAGCAACAATTTAAGGGAACATAGCCTTAATATTAAATGAAGATAGATTGCTAAAACTCAGTCTATCATTATTATTTTTGTTTACTCATTGTTTATAGAAGCTAATTGGAGAGGTTCCTTAAGGAAGGTCTTTGCTTTTTTCGTGATTAATTCGCTAACCGGAGCGCAGCATTTTCTGAAACTTTTTCAGCATCATCAAAAAAAATTATTTACATGTAAAATCTTAACGTGTACTTAATTAGGTATAAAAAGGATAACTGAACTAACGGGTGTAAATATCTTATTGTGTTGAAAAATTGGCTTTTAGTCTTACTAAAAACATTTATTACTATGTTTTAGGTATCTTAGCTATTCTCTGTTTGTTTTTGAATCTACACTAATTCGACTTTACTACGGTAGGATTTTTATTGCTCTGTCTTTAAATGATAGAGTTAAAGCCAGTAATGCGTATTACTGGCTTTAATTGTTGTTATAAGTCGATATCAACAGCGTAAGAAATAACAAATTTCATGTCATCATTATCCATATCTGTATCAGATACAGTAAAAGTGAAACCATCTTTACTTAAGCTAACACTGTAATCGTTATAGTCTTCGGCCACCATCGCGTCATCATAAGAATAATCACCAAGATGAAATGCTAATGTTAGGCCTTCAGCGACTTCAAATTCTGCGTCGGCAGAAACATATAAACTTGCATCAGCAAATGCAGCACCATCATCGTTATTAATACCGTAACTTGCTGAAAGTGAGAAATATGAATAAGATAAAGCACCGTATATTTCACCAAAATCATATTCGTTTGCTGTATCCGTTTGAGCTGAATCAGGGTAGGCATAATAGATATAACCCACATCGTAACCAATATCTTCACTTAATTGTCCGCTAAAGCCTAAGTAAAAATCTAATTCGGCACTAGCATCATCACCAAAATCAATATTTGAAGCCCAAGTGCCAGCGTAGAAGCCTGAATCAGCTGCATAATCGATACCACCAGAAATAGCTGCGGCATTACCCGTTTGGCTTACACCACGCCATAAATAGTTACTCGTAGCGGCAGCATTAGCCGATAAACCTTCAACAGCTGATGCTTGTGTTGATAAAAGTGAAGTTGCAGCAATTAAAGATGTAAGCGATATTGATAATAGTGTTTTTTTCATGAGAGTCTCTTTATATAGTTGAATTTTTATATGAAATATTTTTAGTGCTAACCGTACATTGCAAGGTAGATGCCTGAGCGACCAAGAGTAATGATAAAATTTTATTGATTAAATTCAATTGCTTGAAAGGTTTTTTTTTTTAGTAACATTTAATGTTAAATATATATGATCTTTTATGGTGCAATTAAAAGATTAATGCTCATAAAAAGAGCATTAAACTAAATAGAATTAGGATGAATGAATCTATCTATAGAGTTTTCCCTTCGGTCGTTGTTATAATGCGACCAATATTATAATAAGGTTTATCTATGTCTTCTTTTTTAATTGCTCCTTCCATTTTATCTGCTGATTTCGCACGCTTAGGTGATGACGTTGCTAAAGTTTTAGCTGCCGGTGCAGATGTTGTGCACTTCGATGTAATGGATAATCATTTTGTACCTAATTTGACTTTTGGACCCATGATTTGTCAGTCTTTACGTGATTACGGTATTACTGCACCCATTGATGTACATTTAATGGTGAAGCCAGTTGATAGTTTAATTCCAGGCTTTGCTAAAGCGGGTGCTGATATTATTACGTTTCATCCAGAAGGAAGTGATCATATTGATCGCACTTTACAGTTGATTAAAGACCACGGTTGTAAAGCTGGCTTGGTATTAAACCCTGCAACACCCTTACACTGTTTAGACTTTGTAATGGATAAACTTGATGTCATATTATTGATGTCGGTTAACCCTGGTTTTGGTGGGCAATCATTTATTCCTACTACGCTAGATAAATTAAGACTGGTTAAAGAGAGGATTATCGCTAGTGGTCGCGATATTCTATTACAAGTAGATGGTGGCGTGAAAGCCGATAATATTGGCGAAATTGCAGCGGCGGGCGCTGATATGTTTGTTGCAGGTTCAGCCATTTTTTCAAAGCCAGATTATAAAATTGCCATTGATGAAATGCGCAGTGAATTAGCGAAAGTTACAAAATAGTTATTAAACAAATTAATTAAAATAAAGAGAAATCATGAGTAAACCTATCGTATTAAGCGGCTGTCAGCCATCAGGTGATTTAACCATTGGTAATTATTTAGGTGCGTTAAAACAATGGGTGAGCATGCAAGATAGTCATGAGTGCTATTACATGCTTGTAGATCAACATGCTATTACTGTTCGCCCAAACCCAGAAGACTTGAGAAAAGCGACGCTTGACGGTTTAGCGTTGTACTTAGCGTGTGGTGTTGATCCTGAAAAAAGCACCATATTTATTCAATCGCATGTTCCTGAACATGCTCAGCTTAGTTGGGTGTTAAATTGTTACACACAAATGGGCGAATTGAATCGAATGACTCAATACAAAGATAAATCTCAAAAGTCAGAAGCAAACATGAATTCTGGTTTATTTACTTACCCAGTATTAATGGCTGCAGATATTTTACTTTATAATGCTGACCGTGTGCCCGTTGGTGACGATCAAAAGCAACATTTAGAATTAGCCCGAGATATTGCTACACGCTTCAATAATCTTCATGGTGAAACATTTACAGTGCCAGATCCATATATTCCTGAATTTGGCGCGCGCGTAATGAGCTTGCTCGAACCTACTAAAAAAATGTCAAAGTCAGATACTAATCCTGGTAATTTTATTGGTTTGTTAGAAGAGCCTAAAAAAATCAGCAAAAAAATTAAACGTGCAATGACAGATTCTGATGAGCAGGCCAATATTTATTTCAATATTGAAGAAAAGCCAGGTGTATCAAACTTATTGTCTTTGTTGTCATGTTGTACCGGTGAAACAGTTGAGCAGTTAGTGCCACAATATGAAGATAAAATGTACGGTCATTTAAAAGGCGATGTTGCTAATGCAGTGGTGGCTTTATTAGAGCCTATTCAACAGAGATATCACGAAATTCGAAATGACCAAGCTTATTTAGATTCAGTAATGAAAGCGGGCGCTGAAAAAGCCTCAGCTCGAGCAAGTAAAATATTAGTAAAAGTTTATGACGCAGTAGGCTTTATTCCTCGTCCATAATCTATAACGAATCAAAAAATAATAAAATAAAAGGCTAATGAACACTCGTTAGCCTTTTTCATTTTTGATTAAAGCGATTGAACAGACGTGATATAACCGTTTATTTTTCTTCTTCCTTTGCGGCTTCTTGTGCTTTAGTAAATAACGTTTTGCTATTCTGAATAAAGTCTTGCACGTTATTGCTGCGAGCAAATAAATAACTCGGTGCCATTAACGTGGTATTGAAGGCTGGTCGAATACTAAATTCTGGTTTTTTACTTAACTGTATTAAAAAGCTACCACCAAATAATAATAGTGTCATGCAAGCGGCGACTACCGTTCTTCTTTTATTTGTCATTTGGAAACCAATATGACAATTAAGCCAAAACAAGCAAAAAGCTAATAAAATAGGTAGTAAAGAAGCAAGCATGCCAAACATAGATTGAGATGAAGCGTTAAAACTCACTAGGTTTTCAATAAAATCACTCACCCACATCAAGTTGAAAAAGACAAAGCAAATGCCTAACTGGCCCCAAAAACGAGCCTCATGTTTTGTTAAATGTGAAACTAATGCAACGCCGGCAGGCCAGAGGGTGAACATTAATGTCATGCCAATGGCGGGGACTAATAGGCCTGTAAAAGTGGCTTCAACAGGGTTGTGAAGATTAAATAACCAGCCAGTAACGCTAGCGAAGCATAAAATACTCAGCGTTAAAAAAACAGGGTGTCTTGTTAAGTTTAAAATGTTTTCAAAGGGGCTAAAACTGATACTTTCTGGAACTGGGTGATCAGGGAAAATAACACGTATTAAGCTTTTGCCAATAACAAAGACTTGTCCTGAATGTACGATATGTTGATTAATGGCTAATTTTGTTTTTGAATACTCGTCTTCATAGAAACTTCCGTTAATGGAGTCATCATCATTTAGTACCCAATGCTCACCATTAAAACTTAGATTAAGGTGTTGAGCACAAATATGCGGATCAGCCATAATAATATCATTATCATAACCACGGCCTATATTGATGTTATTTTGCAAAAACTTATGGCGAGCTATTAATTTGTGAGCCCGTGTAATTTCTTCAATAATTATTTCCATGAAATAGACTCCATAAATTTCTCAGTGAAGTTAAGCGCACTGTCTTGGCTAACACCTGCAATGGTGAAATGGCTTAGTAACGCTTTGTCTCCTTTATCAACAGAAATAGCGATGTATAAAACATCAAATAATTTAGGGAAATCTTTATAAGCACGCGTACAAAAAACAGATTTATTGGTGATCGCTTGGTTAGAGGGAGAGGTGATATCGTGCTGACATTGAAACTCAGTCACATCATCTTTTCCTGCTTTGTTACCTGGCATCACTTGGTTTAACTGGCGTTCAAAAATTTGATAAAATTTTGTATCGCTAAGCTCTTTTGCTTGCATATAACGGTATTCCATTTCAATTGAACCTGTAAAAAAGTTATTAGAGATGTAAGTATTTTCATCTAACGAACAATTGGCAACAACCGCTGAGACAATCGCGTCTGCTTTATCTGCATTTGATTCACCCCAACAACGAATAAAAGGGATGTTGACCACAGGGATTAAACCTTCACCTAAAGGCCTCATTTGCCATGCACTGTTTAATAATGTCGTGATTAATTTGTCTTGATTATTGGCAAGCTGTTGCGCCATTTGCGTATCAATATTTACAGGTTCAGAGGTTTTATAACGCTGATATAGGTTAAGTAATTTGTCGTGAGGAACTAAAAAGCCAATTTGATTACCTGAAGTCGCAACATTTATGCCGACCACTTCTGAGTTTTTATTTACAACAGGTCCGCCACTCATACCTGAGTTTACCGAACCCGTAAAATGTATGCGGTCGTTAAACGACTCTTTTTTTAAGCCGTTATACGTGCCGGGAACAACTATCATGCCTAAATCGTGAGGGTTGCCTAAAGAATAAAGCTCTTCTCCTTTTTGAGGAACACTTTTGGCTATTTCAAAAAACGGCATTTCGGTATCAGTAATTCTTTTAACCAAAGCGAGATCATTTATTACATCAACACTTTGCAAAGTAAGAGGTGCTTTTTTGCCTTGGTGATCGAAAATTTCAATCGTGTATTTATTAGGATGACGGGCATAACCAGAAATAACATGATAATTCGTTGCTATCAAACCGTCGCTGCTGATTTGGAAGCCCGAGCCGATTGATGACTTTTCACCACTTGCGGTATCTATGAGTCGTATTTGGTAAAGTGACGGAGCAAGTTGCTTGAATATTTCTTCTGCTTGTTCAGTGGCATAACTTATTGTGCTAACACACAATAAAATTAAGGTAGTTAAACCTTTCATTTATATTCCTTATTTTTAATCTTACCTCATTGTGCCACTGTTAAAGGAATTGTCATCTATTATCCCTAAATAAAGTAAATTCTCTTTGTTGTTTTGAAATATATTCTATAATAAATTGATTAGAGGGAGAGGATAATGAAAATAGCAAGCATCATGACGAAAGCGTTTGTTAGTGTTTCTTTGGACGATAACTTACTGACGATAAAAAATATTTTTGAATATGCTAATTTTCATCATTTATTGGTTGTCGATAATAATCAGTTATCAGGCGTTATTTCAGACCGAGATCTACTCAAAGCGCTCAGCCCTAATATCGGCACTGCAGCAGAGTTAGCGCGAGATTTAGCAACGCTAAATAAAAAAGCACATCAAATTGTTAATCGTAAACTTGCCACGTTAACTGCGGGTGCGAGCATATTTGATGCAATTGATATTTTTAATCAGACTAAAATGTCGTGTATTCCTATCGTTGATGAAAAAAATCATCCTGTTGGAATAGTAACATGGCGAGATATCATGAGAACATTAGGAGAAAGAAACGCAGAAAGAAATAGCTAACATTACAAACCATCAATCTATAGATTCTGGTTGCCCGTTGTTGAATCTTGATTTTATAGCGCCCATTATAGACTCACATCACACTACGTTTTAACTAAAATCATAATTTATAGACTTAATGCGTTACCCTAATGAATAAAACGATGAACGACTATTGAGCTTCTTTGTCCATTGACACCATAATACATACTACATGGTGGGTACTGTATTATTACAGAACTTTGGTTTAGATAAGCTGTACATGATAAAGACTATTTTTCAACTCGTTGATAAAATTATTTTTTAGTCCATTGAACTTCAAACCAAGAGTGAAAGCTGACAGACTTTAGATGATATAGAACAACACTTCTACTATCTAAGCTTGCTGAAAACTTAATAGTAAAGTAGAATGAAATGATAATCATTATTATTTGAGTTGTTGTTTATGACCCTTTCACAATTAACGCGTACCCAGCGAGCGGTAATTCGCACGCTACCTGAAAACTTCGATTTAACGTCAAAGTTAATCGAGCAGGGTTTTGCGTTAAAAACTGAAATATCATTAGCTCATAAAGCCCCTTTTAACGGGCCACTTGCCTTTCACCTTCATGGTACTAAAATTTGTTTAGCACCTAATATCGCTCAACAAATAGGTATAGAAATCGTCTAATGTCCCAAGCTTTACATTTGGCTTTAGTTGGCTTTGCCAATTCTGGAAAAAGCACATTCTTTAATGCCTTAACTGGCGCAAAACAACAAACGGGTAACTGGACAGGTGTTACTGTCGCAACTAAGCAGCAGAGTTTTTCATTTAATAATAAACAAGCTTTATTATCTGATTTGCCCGGTGTTAGTTCTCTCGCTAATCGAAATCAGCAAGGGAAAGACCTTTCAATTACCCAAGACTTTATTAAAAGCGAATCTATTGATTGTTTAATAAACGTTGTCGATGCGACACAATTAAAACGGCAATTATACTTAACGACTCAGTTACTTGAACTCGGATTGCCTGTTTTATTGGTGATTAACAAATCAGACCGAAAAGAAGCACAAAGCGTTGATACAAAAACTCTAGCGAGAGCGCTTGGCTGTAAAGTTATTATCGCTAACAGTTTCTCTAAAAGCACGTTGAAAGATGTTGAAGCTGCTTTACTAGAAATGCCTAAAGCAAGTAAACGTCCAAAAAAATTAATTTTACCTGAAAGCCTGCTTAAGAAGATCGCAGATCAAAACTCAACGGATGCTTTATTTGAACTGGAGTGCGGCTCTTGCAATGATGAAGGTACTTGTCAGCAAACTAATGACGATGCAATTAGTATCATGCAGGCGCGATATGAATTTATTCAACAATTATTACTTGATGTTAAAGAAAGTCTGCCAAGCTCGAAACAGGCCCCTGCAATAAGTTTAAGTGATCGTCTTGATCATTTTATTTTGCACCCTTGGTTAGGTGTACCGATTTTCCTTGGCATGATGTACCTGTTATTCATGTTTGCCATCAATGTGGGTAGTGCGTTTATCGATTTTTTTGATATTTTAGCAGGAGGGATTTTTGTTGATTACCCTCAGCATTTCTTATCAAGTTTTGACTTACCTCAGTGGATACTGACGGTGATTGAAGGTGCAGGTTTAGGTATTCAAACCGTAGCGACATTTATTCCGGTAATAGCTTGTTTATTTATTGGTTTGTCGATTTTAGAAAGTAGTGGTTATTTAGCTCGTGCTGCTTTTGTTGTTGATAGTGCAATGCAACGCATTGGCTTGCCAGGTAAGGCTTTTGTCCCATTGATTGTTGGTTTTGGTTGTACTGTACCAGCCGTAATGTCGGCGAGAATTCTTGATAGTGAACGTGAACGTATCACGACCATTATGATGTCACCCTTTATGTCGTGTGGCGCTCGTTTACCCGTGTATGCTTTATTTGCGGCTGCTTTTTTTCCTGACTCAGGACAAAACTTGGTTTTCTTACTTTACTTAATTGGAATTGCGGCTGCGTTGTTTACGGGATTCTTATTAAAACACACCGTATTAATGGGTAAAAACTCTGTCAATATTATGGAATTACCTCTTTATGAAATGCCGAAATTATCTTATTTAGTTCACCGCGTTTGGCAACGTACTCGTTCATTCATACTTGGGGCCGGTAAAACGATTGTATTAGTGGTTTGCGTGCTTAACTTCTTAAACTCGTTGGGTACTGATGGTCAGTTTGGTCATCATGATTCACGTGATTCAGTCTTGAGTAAAAGCGCTCAAGTTGTTACGCCTTTACTTGCACCCATGGGAATTAAAGAAGACAACTGGCAAGCGAGTGTGGGTATTATTACTGGGTTATTTGCAAAAGAAGCGCTAGTGGCAACTTTCAATAGTTTATATACTGATTCAAGTGCTGAAGCTGAAGAATTAAAATCAATGGCAGCGTTATGGAGCGATGCGACTGATTCGGTAAAAGAAAATTTATTGGGCATTAAGGCTGATGATCCTTTAGGGACTGATATTGGTGATGTTTCAAATTTACACGTTGCAGCACAAGAGCAAGGCGTGAATGAGGGTACATTTACTGTTATGCAGGCAGCATTTGCAGGAAAGATTGGGGCATTTAGTTACTTGTTATTTATTCTTCTTTATACGCCTTGTGCAGCCGCAATGGGTGCAATAAAAAGTGAGGTTGGAACACGATGGGCAGCCTTTGCTGCACTGTGGAGTTTTTCTCTTGCTTATTTAGCTGCAACATTTACTTATCAAGTAGCGACATTTTCTACCAACCCCTTATCTGCGGGCATAAGCATACTTGTAGTGGTTGGCGTTTTTGCGGGTATATATTTTTGGTTAAAACGTTTTGGGAAAAGTATTTTAACGATACCTACACAAGTTTCTTACTATTAACCGAACGTAGAATTTTTTGAATTACTTATCTCATAGTGATTGAAAAACTTTACTCTTTATCGTTGAGTAAAGATCTTATTTTATTCTTTAATACATAATAGCTATAAGGTTTTTGTATTAGGTTTTTATGCAGGTCTTTGTTTATAAAGGTAATGCTTGTTGAATCAACATGCCCACTGACTAATTGAATTTTTACTGATGGATAAAGTTGCTTTACTATTGATGATAGCTGATAACCATTCATTTCAGGCATGACAACATCAGATAACATTAAGTCTATTTGCTTATTTTTAAGAATTTCTAATGCTTCAATATGCCCATCAGCACAATGTACGGTGTACCCGTCCATGCTCAAGAATTCAGCGGCTAATTTTCGTAAGCCTTCCTCGTCATCCACAATAAGAATGGTTTCAGAGCCTTGTATTGACGTTATTTTACTTTCTTTTATTACTTCTATTCTATTATGATCTTTACGGTAACGAGGGAAATATAATGAAAACTCTGAACCTTGGTCAGGTTGTGACTCTAAATTAATACAGCCCTTTGAGTTACTTATAAAGGTAAATACTTGCGACAGTCCAAGTCCTGAACCTTTATCACCTTTTGTTGAGAAGAAAGGATCAAATATTTTTTCTCTAATGGTAGTGCCTACTCCACTACCATTATCAGAGATAGATAACCTGACATAATCACCCGCACTTATTCCTTTACCCTTAGCTGTTAGGTTGTTCAATGTGACATTTTCGCTTGATACCGTTATTTGAGGCATGATGGTTTTATGATTCATCGCATGCATAGCGTTAATGATTAAATTAATCATTGCGTCCGCTAAATCATCTTTATTTAACCACACGGCTCCTATATTATCAGCGAGTTGTAAATTTAACTTTATCTCAACCGTTATTGTTTTTTGCAGCATGTCACGCTGCTCGAGTAAAAAGTCATTGATGTTGATTTTTGATGAAGCCAGGCTATTGTTTTTTGAGAAAGCCAATAATTTTTTAATTAATAAAGCACTTCGATTACAAGCCTGTTGAATTTGAGAAACATAACTGAGCAGTTTAGGTTGCCCGTTTAAATTAATACTCAATAAGTCGCTGTAACCAGTAATAATACCAAGCATATTATTTTGATCGTGAGCAATACCACTTGTTAAAAGGCCTAGCGCATCCATTTTTTGGCTTCTACGGAGTAATTCTTCTTTCTGATCTTTTTCCGTCGTATCCTGAGTTAATGATGTGACGCCTATAACTGTGCCATCATCAGAGATAATATGTGTATTATACCAATCACATTTAATGATTTTTCCATCTTTGGTGATATTTTCATTTGAGCTTTGATATCCCCCTGTTTGATTTAACAAGGACTCATACACTTCATCAATATCCTTTCTTATTTCAGGTGGCAAAATTAATTCTGCAGCATGTTTACCTATAGCTTCATTTGATGAGTAGCCAAATATTTTTTCAGCGGCTTTATTCCAATTGGTACAACGAAAGTGCTTATCCCATGCAATAAAGCCTAAAGGCGTATTTTCTATATGGAGTGATAGCTTCGTTTCGCTTCTCACTAATTCATCGATTTTAGTGGCCAATTTTATATTGAGTTGTTTTAAATTTTTTTCTTGTACATTTCTTTCCATTTCTACGGCAATTCGGCCTGAAAATAGTTCAAACAATGTTTTTATAAAATTTGCATTGTTAATTTCATTTTCGTGAAGAGTGACTATAAAACCAATTATTTTTCCTTGAGAGTCATGTAGAGGGACACCAATATATCCTTCAATTTTCATGTCAACTAAAAGTTGGTCTTTTGGAAAGAAACTACAAACATTCTTAGGGTATAAACAAACCTAGTCTTTTGTGATGATTGCGCAAGGTGTGTTGTCAAGATCATATTCAAAGTTATCGGAAAGCTGATTTTTTACCACTAAACTAATGGTTTTCGATGTAAAACGGTCGTAATCAACTTGGGCAATAAAAGTGTGATCAGCACCTGTTATTTTATTGAGTTGTAATGTTATTTCATTGAAAAAACCACCACCATATTTAGATTTTAAACATGTGATTATTTTGGGTAATGCTTGATCTAATTTTGACATTTGTACAGATACACTTAACGTTAACAACTATTATGATCATAGTACTTTATATATTAAAAACCTATTTCTGCAGCTGAAATAAAGCCGGTTAAAGGCAATTCATATATTTACTATTATCCATATTGTAATCACTTTTTCGTAATGACTGATATTGCCTCTTGATTTATTGGCTGAGTCAAAAATTTAATGCGAGTAAATAATATCCCAACTATTTTCCTCTTGCTAAAACCGATTAAGGTCACTTACAACAAATTTTATTTAATATTATGGGCAATGATATCAAACTTATTGAACAGGCTTTTTTTTTGAAGAAATATAATTTTTTAACGGTTTGTTATTTTTTATCAATTATTTATGTGTTTTTACTGTTTGTATCTTTAGTAACTGTCTGTCCAATGTTGTGTATGTGTAATAAAATATTAACAGTAGTAAAAATATAATTAATTAATTAGTGTTGACGATTTCACATAATTACGTTTATTATAATTCTTGATAGTCTACTTTGTAGATAATTTAATACAAAGCTACTAGACAATATAGTCTAGAGCTTATAAAAACAATAAAATCACAAATGTGATAAAGGAAGTAAACATGTATAACAATAGTAAAATTGCTAAGGCTATTCGACTAGCTATGATGGTTGGTGCTGGTGCAGCAGCAGCTATCTCAATTCCTGCTTTCGCTGCTGAAGAAGCCGAAGAAGTAGTTGAAGAAGTAGTTGAACGTATAGCTGTTACAGGCTCTCGTATCAGACGTACTGATATGGAAAGTTCAAGCCCAGTTCATATTACCAGTGATGCCGAAATTAAACTTTCAGGCTTTACTCGTATTGAAGATTTATTGAACAGCTTACCAATGATTGAAGCGGGTCAAACCTCTTTTACATCTAATGGCGCATCAGGTACAGCATCTTTAGATTTACGTGGTATGGGTTCTTCTCGTACGTTAGTGTTAGTTAATGGTCGTCGTTTACAACCGGGCGGCGTATATTCACAATCGCCTGATATTAACCAAATTCCTGCTGCTTTAGTTAAACGTGTTGAAGTGTTAACAGGTGGTGGTTCATCTACTTACGGTGCAGATGCTGTTGCTGGTGTAGTAAACTTTGTAATGGATAAAGACTTTGAAGGCTTCGAATTTACTGCGGGCGCTTCCGGTTTCCAACACAATAATGATAATGACTATATTCAAGGCCTAATGGATGAAAAAGGTTTTGATTATCCTACAGGTGGTAGTGGTATTGATGGTAAATCATATAACTTTGATTTAACCATCGGTAGCGATTTTGCTGGTGATAAAGGTCACGCGGTTGTTTATGCTACTTACCGTAAAGATAATGAGTTACGTCAAGCAGCACGTGATTACTCTTCTTGTGCATTAAATTCAGGCGGTACGGCTTGTGGTGGTTCTGGTAATGCTATTATTCCTAACTTCTACCTAGGTGGTGTTGCTGATGGTGCATTTGATTGGGGTAACTGGGATTATTTGACATTAAACGAAGGCAGTAATTTCCAACCTTCAGTCGGTAACCAATACAATTATGCACCAATTAACCATTTTATGCGCCCTGATGAGCGTGTTTCAATGGGTGCATTTGTTGATTATGAAATCAATGAACATGCGCGTCCATTCTTAGAAGTTAGCTACATGAATGATCGCACGGTGGCTCAAATCGCTGAGTCAGGTACTTTCTTTGCTGAAACCTATATTTTACCTGTTTCTCAGTTAAACGCTGATCAACAAAGTTATGTAATGGATAACTTTGGTCTAGGCATGGATGATGATTTTGCTACTTACATTGGTAAACGTAATGTTGAAGGTGGACCACGTTCAAGTAACATCTCTTCCAACTCTTTCCGCGTTGTTACCGGTATAAATGGTGATATTAACGATAACTGGTCTTACGAAACATCGTTTCAATATGGCGCTACTAATTCAACATCTGCCTACTTAAACGATTTCTTTGGACCTCGTATTGCAACTGCAGTAAATGATGAAGCTTGTGCTGCTGACTCAGAATGTGTTCCTTATGATGTATTTACATACCAAGGCGTAACCAGTGAAGCGGCAGCATCATTAACCGGTACTGCGATCTTAACTGGTTATACATCTCAAATGGTACTCAATGGTTATGTTACAGGTGAATTAGACTTCACTTTGTCTTCTGCTGAAAGACCAGTTTCTGTAGTGTTTGGTGCTGAATATCGTAAAGAGAAGTTTGAACGTATATCAGATGAAGTATTTGCTAAAGGTTTATTATTAGGCCAAGGTGGTTCAACTGCCAGCATTGAAGGTGAATACGACGTTACAGAAATTTTCGGTGAAATCAGTATTCCTTTGATTGATAATGCTGCTTTTGCAAACAGTTTAACACTTGAATTAGGCGGTCGTTATTCTGACTACAGTACTTCTGGTGGAGAATCTACTTACAAAGTTGCTCTAGATTGGGGTGTTACCGATAATTGGACTGTTCGTACCAGCATGAACCGTTCAGTTCGTGCGCCTAACGTTTCTGAGTTGTTTTCTCCGCAAAGTGATGGTTTATGGGGCGGTACTGATCCATGTGCAGGTGCAACACCAGCGTTTACTCAAGCACAGTGTGCCAATACCGGTGTAACTGCTGGTCAATACGGTAATATTACCGCTAGTCCTGCTAGTCAATATAATGGTATTTTTGGTGGTAACCCAGAGTTACAACCAGAAATTTCAGACTCTTTTGCTTTTGGTATTGTTGCTAACCCTATCGAGGATTTAAACTTCTCAATAGATTACTGGGATATTACAGTTGAAGATGTTATCGGATCAGTTGGTGCAGAGCGTACTGTTGAACAATGTGCATTAACAGGAGATGCTGCTTACTGTGATAACGTTAATCGTAGTGGCGCAGGTAGTCTTTGGTTAGGTTCAGCTGCATCAGGTAGTGTTCAAGCAACAAGCATTAACTTATCAAGCATGACTTTTTCAGGTGTTGATCTTACAGCTAACTATTCGCTTGAAGCTCTTGGTGGTACTTGGACATCTAGCTTAGTTGGTACTTATATGACTAAGAAAGAATTTGAGCCGCTTCCTGGTGTTGAAGATGCAACGTATGATTGTTCTGGCAATATCGACGATGGTTGTTTCGCACAACCAGAATGGCGTCACACAGCTAAACTTTCTTACGATATGGATACGTTCTGGACAGCAAGTGTTATCTGGAGATACTACGGCGAAGTTAGTTACAGTGAATATGATGCTGAGACAGGTTCTGGTGATGAGCTAGTTGGTAAAAATGGCGGTATTGATGGACAAAGTTATGTCGATTTAAAAGCGTCATTTGATATTAACGACAATGTTGGTTTGTTATTGGGTGTTAACAATGTTTTAGATAAAGAGCCACCAATGGTTGGCGGAACTTTATCAACAAATGGTAACGCCGTTGCAGGTTTTTACGACACATTAGGTCGTTACTTACATGCAAGTGTTACAGTTACGTTCTAATATTACTTGAACTTAGTTGATAAACGGTGAACGTATGTTCGCCGTTTTTTTTATTTTTTATTTGTTGAAAATAATGCTTTAACGTTTAATTAAGTATTCAATAAAGGTAGACTCTAGCTAAGAGGCTACCTTTATTTATTTTTAATATGTGTTAATTTTATTTATGATCCCTAAATCAATTGAAAAACTTAAAACGTTGTTTCAGCAATGCCCAAGTAATAAAAATCATCTCGAACAACTTGTAGACTTTTATCAACAGAAAAAAGATTGGCTTAGTGTGTGTCAATACTATAAAAATTACCTAACCCTGGTTGCCGATGATGCTGATGTTTTTTTTAATTATGCTTATCATTTACGTTTTTTGGAAGAGTATCAAGAAGCGATAAATCAATACAATGTGGCGCTATCACTCAATATTAGCCAGCCTGAAGAGGTGCATGTTAACATTGCTATTATCTATGCCGATTATTTACGCCAAGAAGATAAAGCCTTTGAGGAACTTGAAAAAGCGATAGCTTTAAATAATTCATACATACCGGCACTTTACAACCTTGCTAATCTCTATGAAGACAGGGGAGAAAAGGAACATGCTTCCCGGTTATTTGAAAAAATAATAATTATTCAACCTCAATATTATGATGCATTAGCACGCCTTGCCCACATCAATAAATTCGACAGGGTAAACGCGCCTATCATCAAGCGTTTGATATTAGCATCACAAGATTCGAATGTAGCGAATACGACTAAAGCTAATATTTATTTTGCGTTAGGCAAAGCTTTTGACGATTGCCGAGCATATAAGCAAGCGTTTATATATTTTGAACATGGAAATCAGCTAGATAAGTCAATATCTTCTCGTTATGAAAAACAATTCCAACAACAATACATTGATACAATCAAAGCTGTTTTCTCTGATGAACGGTTAGCGAAAATAGCCATAATATCAGAGGCTTCACCTGTTTTTATTTGTGGTATGTTCCGGTCAGGTTCAACACTTGTTGAACAAATTTTAGCGGCACACCCTAAAGTAACGGCAGGTGGTGAACGTGAATTTTTTATTCGCTTAATGTCAGGCAGTTTAGATCCTTTTCCAAGCAGTATGTTAGAAACAAGTTTTATTAAGTTACAAGCAATTGCTGATGAATACTTAGCAGATTTGGCAAAGGCTTTTCCAGAGAGTGAATTAATAACAGATAAGAGACCAGAAAACTTTTTATATATAGGTTTACTTAAGGTACTTTTTCCTAATGCTCGCTTTATTCATACTGTGAGGAACCCTTTAGATAATTGTTTATCAATTTTCTTTCTTCGTTTGGGTAATAAGATGAATTATGCGTTAAGCCTAACCGATACCGCACATTATTATCAATTACATCAAAATTTAATGTCGTTTTGGGAGCATAGATTCTCTCAGAGTATACATACTGTGAACTACGACACTTTAGTCAATAACCCTGAAAGTGAAGTGCAAAATTTATTGAAATTTTTATCCCTTGAATGGAATGATAACTGCTTAAACTTTTATAAAGTCAACAATACCGTTAAAACGGCAAGCGTTTGGCAAGTCCGCCAACCGCTTTATAAGTCATCTTCTGGGCGATGGAATAATTATAAAGATCAAATACCAGTACTTATTGATATCTTTAACGCTGATGGAAATATCACTTAATAAAAGGCTTTATATCACAAGAAGTCGTCATTCTTATGCTATTAGATTTTGTTGGGTGAGTCCCATGCCACATGTAACTTGGAAAAAATACACAGTCACCTTCTTCCGGACAATGCTCTAGTCCAACATGTTCTCTACTGTCTAACTTGAGTGAGGTTTCACCAAATTTTATCCACCCTGACTTCTGTGGATCATTAGGGCTAATATCATCGGGAACACTGATATAAGTTGGGCCTGATAACCAGCCGTCGGGATGCACATGATTGGTATGGTAACCTTGTTTTTTTAGGAGAACAGACCAGCAACCCGAAATATCAAAACTAGGTTGAATACGTGATAAAAAAGGATGAGTATTATCTTTAGGTAACGCCTTAATATAATTTGTTGCTGCCGTATTCACTGCCGCTTTTAGCTGTTGAATAATTGGTGATTTATTTAGGAGCAGGTTACCAGTAGTTTGACTCCCTTGTATGATACTTTGATCCAAAGGTTGTCGAGTTGTATTATGTAAGTTTGTAAGAAAATCTTTTAACTCAAACATGAAATGTTCAAGGTTGTCGTACTGCTTGGGTGCGATAATTTTTTGGATCCCAACTAATTCTTGATAATTATTAAGCCACTGCTCACGTTCATCATTCAGTAATCGCCAGCAAATACCTTTAAATGCCCATATTTCTTGATTCAGTGGAGATGTTTGTAAAGCAATATCTAAATGTTGTAATGCCTCGAGATAGTTTTCTTGTTGTATAAATATGTTGGCAATGTCTATTCTAAAACGAGAATTGTTAGGGTCTTGTTTTATTGCTTCAGCAATTAACGCGGTTGACTTATCATGTTTTATACCGTTTTTTAAATACAGCGTGGCAAGTGCATGACAAAATTTTGCTTTAGGCCCAAAGCGTGTTATTGCTTGTTGTACACTGTCAATTGCTTGTTCCGTATTTTTAGATAAAATAAGTTGCGCAATAAAAGAGAAATACATGTCTTCAGAAGGCTGGTTGGCATCTTTTAAATATAAATGGTAACTTGCTAAAAACTTATTTTGCAGAGAGTTTTCCCAGAAAAGGTTATTAATTGTTTCATGTGCCATAACATAGTCAGGCCTTAATTTGATGGCTGTTTTTAAGGATAATTCCGCTTTTTTCAACTCGCCTATATCATAATAAGCGCAACCTATATTAAAGTGAAGTTCTGGGATTTTTTCACCTACAATTAAAATGTTTTTGTAGCATTCAATTGCCTTTTTAGGTTCTGAAAAACTTCTGTAAGTAACACCTAAATTATGCCAGGCAAAAAAGTCATTAGGCTGTAATGTTAATGCAGTTTTGAAATGTATGATTGCCTGATTAAATTGCTTAAGGTTTTTGTAAGCACTGGCCAATACGTTATAAAATGCTGCTAATTTATCATTTAAGTGTATTGCCTTATTAATGATATTGATTGCCTGTTTATAATCACTTAATTGATTTAATAATAAAGAATAGTTATATAGAGCATCAATATTATTTGGAGCTAAACTGATTGCGCTCTGATAACTTTTTTTTGCTTCAAGTTTTCTGTCGGTGAGTGTGAGGAAGTTGGCAAAATTTAAGTGCACACTCGCATTATTAATATTGGATTTGAGACTTCTTATAAAGAATTGTTCAGCTTTTTGATACTGATTGTTTTTTTTTGACACGAGAGCTAATAAATGCAGAGCATCTGCCTGTTCAGGATATTGCATCAGGATCTGCTGACAAGAGGCTTCAGCTGATGACAAATTACCCGCCTGAAAAGCGGTCATGATTTTTTGTAGTTCAGGAAGCAGATTTTTCATTTTTGATGATACTTATGTTAGTGGATGTAAGACTTGATTTTATTGGATATGATACTAAATTTTATTGGATATGATACTTATTTACCAAAATAGATTTTTCATTCAAAACATTCAGCTCAATTTTTTGAGTGTCGTGGATAATGGGTACTTTTGGGTTCTGTTTTATAAGTGATATCATAATATGTTCTTTTAGCTAATCAATAGCAAGCACCACCCTCTAAGCCAGTTAATTTAATGTCATTGCCATTATATATCGATCATTATACTTAAGAATTTGTTTAATTTTATACGATAAAATGTCGTTAGCCAAATGGCGTTGCACAATCGTTTATATTGTTAAGATCCGCTCTAAAAAACAACATTAGGATTGATGTTAAGTGTTTATAAAGTTGTTGGTTAATGTTAATACTGGGCCATATCACAAATTATCAGTAATTTAATTTCAAATTAGGTCAACCATGGTTTGGATGAAAAGACAAAAAGAGTAGACTTGATTGAAGAATACTAAGAAATGCCAGCATTATTAGATATCTCGATAACGCAGTAGGCATTTATGATGAAGCGCTTAAGTAACTCTTTGAGTTATTCTACAGGACTAAAAGAGGAGAAGGGGGAGCGTTTTAGGAACACAACTTGTTTATAACCTAGTCACAAGTTCACTAAAAGGAAAGATAACAATGAAAAGCCATGTGGGTAACGATTTAGCTTATCTTATTAAATTCCCCGTAGGTTAATATTTTTGTCAGTCAGTAACGGTGATTTATGTTTTAGCCTTTTCGGAAATAGTGACTGATACTGCTAATAATTCTTTTTTTCTTATTAATTTAAAAAGTAAGGTTGTACCTGGTTTGGTTTCTGCAACAATATCTAACGCTTGTGTAAATGAGTTTATCGCGACATCATCGATCTGATAAATAATGTCCTCTGGTTTCAAACCCGCTTTAAAAGCAGGACTATTACCTTCAACCGCAGCAATAGTAAAGCCTTTCAAAGTGTTCTGAGTAGAGGTGATACTTACACCTAAATAACCTCGAATAACTCGGCCATTTGCAATTATTTTTCTCATGACTTTATGTGCAAGTGAATAAGGGACGGCAAAAAATATTCCTTGAATGTTTCTTTCTTTATTTACAAATTTTCTTGAATTAATACCAACGAGCTCTCCGTTGGTATTAATTAGTGCACCGCCAGAATTTCCATCATTGATTGCTGCATCCATTTGAATAAGCTCTAAATAATCAATGACACTTAAACCGCTACGACCTGTTGCGCTGATAACACCTTGAGTAACAGTTTGTCCCAAATTAAGTGGGTTACCTATAGCTAAAACCACATCACCAACGAGTGACTGTAAGTTTGCTCTTTGTGGGATTACTGGCAGGTTGGCTGTTTCTACTTTGAGTACCGCTAAATCAGTATAAGTATCGTAACCTATTAACTCAGCAGGGAATTGTTGTCCATTTTGTAGTAAAACTGTGATCAAATCTGCATTTTGTACAACATGGAAATTTGTTAAAATGTAACCCGAGGCATCCATTATAACGCCTGAGCCTAAATTAGTTGGCCTTCTTCCTTTTGCTCCGTAAACGGGGTTAGAGCTTATTTCTTCTGAATATATGTTAACAACAGCAGGGCTAGCTGTACTCACTGCTTTGGCATAAGATAATGGTTGTTGCTGCTGTTGAGTATTTTGAAGAACTTGTAAAGTATTTGTACGTAACTCTGGCACGAGCAGTAGTAAAGCGACGGCTACCATCACACCATAACTGGCAGGACGAATAATATATTTTGTTAGATTGATTATGTTCAACATTAATTTTTATTATGAGTATTTAATATCGCTAATCATAGCATAAAACTTTTCTAATCTTATAGTTTGAAAAAATATTGCCCATAAAAAAGGCTCAGAAAGAGCCTTAAGTTTAGTTTTGTGGTTTACCTTGTACCTTTAGCGAATCATTAAGAATAATGTGCTATTTCCTCTAATGACATTTAACGCAAAAACACCTTTGTTATCATTTAAATAGCTACGCAGTTCACCAATAGATTTTATGCGTGTGCGATTTATACCACTTATTATATCACCTCTTTGTAAACCAATGGCAGCTGCGGGGCTTTCTTCATCTACTGAATTAATATCAATACCTTGGCCATTTGCGTTATTTTCAAGTTCAGCGCCATCTAGCATTCTGTGAATGCTCGCTGCTTCTACTTTTGCAGTTTCTTGTTTTTTAAGCGTAACGTCATAATCCTTTTCTGAACCATCTTTTTTGATAACGGTTAACGCAACGTTTTTACCTGCACCAATCGAACCTATTTTTCCACGAATTTCAGCAAAGGTTTTCACCATTTTCCCATTAACTTTTGTAATAACATCACCGGCTTCTATACCTGCTTCATCAGCTGCAGAATTAGCAACTACTTGCTCAATAAACCCTCCTTGGCTTGACTCTAACTCCAAAGCTTTGGCTATTTCACCATTAACACTTCGACCTAACACGCCCAACACGCCGCGACGCACTTCACCATACTCAATGATTTGTTTAACTAAGTTGTCGACCATATTGCTCGGTATCGCAAAACCAATACCGACATTACCGCCATTTGGGCCAAGAATTGCGGTATTAATACCAACAAGTTTGCCTTGCAAGTTAATTAATGCGCCACCCGAATTTCCACTGTTAATCGCCGCATCAGTTTGAATGAAATCTTCATAATTTTGAGCGTTTAGCCCACTTCGACCGAGTGCACTTATAATACCCGAGGTGACTGTTTGCCCTAAACCAAAAGGGCTGCCAATAGCGACAGCGAAGTCACCCACACGAATATTATCTGAATCGCCGAGCTTCACTTCAATTAAGTTCTCAGCGTCTATTTGTAGTAAAGCAATATCACTACTTGCATCAGAGCCAATTTTTTTTGCTTTGATTTGACGGCCATCTTTTAGGGTTATTTTTATTTCATCCGCTTCATTAATTACATGGTTATTCGTAACGATGTAACCTTTGTCGGCGTCAATAATAACACCTGATCCTAAGCCTCGAAATTCACGTTCTCTTGAGGGGGTCTTATTTTGATTAGGATTACCAAAAAAAAATTTAAATGCGTCAGGTACTTTTGATTTTTCTACGTGTGTACCTGTAACAGATATCAATACAACACCAGGTGTTACCTTTTCTAACATAGGTGCTAAGCTTGGCATCTGTTGGCCATTAACTGAGTAAGGTAAGTTTGCTTGTGCTGGCAAACTCGCAACGGCAATAGTGCCGGACAATAGAATACTTGTTGCTAAAACAGACAGTTTTTTCATAAATGAGATTACCTTTCTCTAAATATAATGATTAATTTAATTTTTATACCTAACTAAAGACCTATGTTATTGCTGTTAGTTCCAGGTAACCTTACCCAGCGTTTGTAACACTTTGTTTCGTATCAGCAAAAAGACCACTCGCTTCACCTGAATAATCAAGAGGTGGTTCGGTGATTGCTACTTTATCTTTTCGCTCGCCTCGGTTATGGCGTAATGTAACCGTTTGCGCTAACTGTTCTTGCGTTTCTTTTGAGAAAAACGGCATGCCATCAATTTCTATAGGTGTGGCTTGTTGTAGTAATTGAGTACTTTTTTCCATTTGCTGCATTGCGGTTTGGCAAGTGCTGTTCATTTTATCTAAAAGCACTTTTGAATCATTTAAATGCTCTGTAACATCGAGTTTATATTGTGCTAAAGCGGATTCACTATTGCTTACTTGTTCACTAAGTTTTTGGTTGTCTTGAACTGATGCAGATAAGAAACGGCTGGCAATAAAACCCATTGCAACGCCAACTAATAAAAGAAAAATTGCTAAAACTATATCCATAGTGTGAAACCCTCGTTATATTCGATAAAAAATAGTAAAAATATATAAACTTATTTTGTATAATAGCGCTTCTATTCGCGCTTACCTAATCAATATGATTGCGAAGTTGTAAATTTCAAGGAAATATCGCATTAGTCTGTAAAAGACTCGGTGTATCATAATATAAGTGGCCAAATAATGATCAAGCTTTCACCTTTAGATAAGTATAACCAAGATTTAACCCGTGATGATTTTTTATATGATGAGGCACAGAAAAATGCAGTCATTAATCTTCAGCGTCTTTACGAAGATCTTCAAAATAAACCATTACCGACTAAAGGCTTTAAAAAAGTACTCAATCGCTGGAAGCGTGTTATTGCTAAATCTGAAATTAAAAGCATTCAAGGTCTTTATTTTTGGGGAGGCGTAGGACGAGGGAAAACCTACTTAGTTGATACATTCTATGATTGTTTACCTTTTGAAAATAAAATGCGTGTTCACTTTCATCGCTTTATGCATAGGGTTCATCAAGAATTAAAAACGTTAACAGGCCAAGTTGACCCGCTAAAAATAATCGCTAAACGCTTTGCCGATGAAACCTGTATTATTTGTTTTGATGAATTTTTTGTTTCTGATATTACCGATGCGATGATTCTAGGGTCTTTGTTTGAAGAACTTTTTGCCCATAATGTCACTTTAGTCGCTACATCAAATATTATTCCTGATGAACTGTATCGTAATGGTTTACAGCGAGAACGCTTTTTACCGGCAATCAAATTAATTAACCAGCACTGTGATGTAGTTAATGTTGACAGCGGGGTCGACTACCGTTTACGTACCTTAGAACAAGCGGAGATATATCATTCACCTTTAGACGCGAAAGCCAGTGAAAACTTAGCACAATATTTTAATCAGCTTTCTGTGGAAGTAGGCACTAAAACGGTTGATATCGAAGTGAATAATAGGCTACTACATGCGATTGAAGAATCTGATGGCATCGTGCATTTTGACTTTTCAGTGCTTTGTGAGTCAGCTCGTAGCCAAACTGACTATATGGAATTAAGCCGTTTATATCACACGGTATTATTAGCAAATGTTAAGCAAATGAGTGTAGATCGTGAAGATGCAGCACGTCGCTTTATCGCGCTAGTTGATGAATTCTACGAGCGTAATGTGAAGTTAATTATCTCAGCTGAAGTTGAGATGGAAAATTTATATAGCCACGGTGGGCTGGTTTTTGAATTTAAACGCTGCTTAAGCCGTTTACAAGAGATGCAATCGCATGACTATCTTGCCAGTGAGCATCTACCATAAATGAATATTTGAATATGAGTGTTTGTATTTATGATTAAATGAATAAAAGTTTAAATAAACTGCAATTTATTGTGATTTACACGTGATCTTATAGGATAACTTCTGTATAATCCGCGCTCCCTGCGTTACAAATGCCTACTGTTTTTGACTTTTGTGAAAAGTAGTGGCGATGGACTCGATACTCGAAGGGGTAGTGCGTAGTCTTTTTAACCGGTGATGTTAATTCTTAACATTCATCATTTAAAGTAACATAATAAATATTGGGTTTTTTAATGAAAACTTTTGTAGCAAAACCAGAAAGCGTACAACGCGAATGGTTCTTAGTGGACGCCGAAAATAAAACTTTAGGTCGTATCGCTACTGAAATTGCAAGCCGTTTACGCGGAAAGCATAAAGCAGAATATACTCCTCACGTAGATACTGGCGATTACATCGTTGTTATCAATGCCGAGAAAGTAAAAGTGACTGGTAATAAAGCGAAGGGTAAAATTTACTACTCGCACACAGAATTCCCAGGCGGTCTTAAGCAAATTAGCTTTGAAAAGTTAATTGTAAAAGCTCCAGAACGTGTTTTAGAATTCGCTGTTAAAGGTATGTTACCTAAAGGTCCTTTAGGCCGTGAAATGTTCCGTAAACTTAAAGTTTACGCTGGCACTGAACACAAGCATACTGCACAACAACCACAACTTTTGGAGCTTTAAGCAATGGCTGATAATCAATATTACGGTACTGGTCGTCGCAAGAGCTCAACTGCTCGTGTGTTCATGAAAGCTGGTAACGGTGCAATTACAATTAATAAGCGTGACATTTCTGTATACTTTAGTCGTCCAACGGCTCGTATGGTTGTTCGTCAACCATTAGAATTAGTTGAAATGTTAGAAAAGTTTGACTTTAACATCACTGTAGTTGGTGGTGGTATTTCTGGTCAAGCTGGCGCAATTCGTCACGGTATTACACGTGCATTAATGGAGTTCGATGAAACTTTACGTGGTTCTCTACGTGTAGCTGGTTTCGTAACTCGTGATGCTCGTAAAGTTGAACGTAAGAAAGTTGGTTTACACAAGGCTCGTAAAAAGCCACAATTTTCAAAACGTTAATATTTACCTTATACGTTTTCAAAAAACCGACTTTATGTCGGTTTTTTTATGTCTGCAATTTAGAAAAATGGATGAAATGTGGGTTTTTGTTCTACGCTAGTAGATAGATTTTTTTAAAAGGTAATAAAAAAACTGAACGACTACAATGAAAAAATTGAGTTGATAACGCAAATAAACCATCAAAGAAGTTGTACTTTAAAGCATTATTTTTATGATCTTACCGCTGAAAATTTTGCATACTCGAAAAAACACGTTAAATGACAGGACTTAGCCTTTTTTATAAAAAAGGTAAATATCAACTCTTTTCTTATCGGACTTTTTAAATAATTATCTTTCGTATTTAGCTTGAGTACAAATTTGATAGAGTCAGCAAAATATGGATATATAACTGATGTTTCTCTTATTTTACTTGTAAAAAAGTGCGTATTTCTTTATCATCAGAAAAATTTTTTGTCGCAAGTTTGGGCAAACAATTGGAAAGTATTTACTCACATACTTGTAAAAGGATGTGGGAATAATAATTCGAATTTGTTTGAAACAATGTTATTTGGAGATTTTGAATGAGCAATGCGCCCGTGAATAACGGCCGTCGACGCTTTTTAACTGCAGCTACTTCGGTAGTGGGCGGTGTTGGTGTTGTCGGTTTGGCTGTGCCTTTCATTGGTTCTTGGAACCCTAGTGCTAAAGCGAAAGCTGCTGGTGCTCCGGTCGAAGTCAATGTAAGTAAAATAGAACCTGGTCAATTAATCCGCGCTGAATGGCGAGGAAAACCTGTTTATGTTGTTCGCAGAACAGAAGAAGTTTTGTCAACTTTAGCGGCACATGACGGTCAATTGAAAGACCCTGGTTCTGCAGAGCCACAACAACCTGTTTATGCAACCAATGCATATCGATCAATTAATCCCGAGATTTTGGTTGCACTAGGCGTTTGTACTCACCTAGGTTGTGCACCTACTCACCATAAAGGTGATTTCGAACAATTCGTTTCAGGCGTTAAAGATGGGTTCTTTTGTCCGTGTCACGGTTCTAAGTTTGATATGGCGGGTCGAGTTTTTCAAAGTGTTCCTGCACCTACAAATTTAGTTGTTCCAGAGCATTCTTTCCCAACTGATGGCACATTGCTTATTGGTATAAGCCCAGGAGAAGCATAATGATTGCAAATTTTATGGCTTGGATAGAAAAACGTTTGCCGCTAATGGATGCGATGAACAAACATGCGGGTCAATATCCGGCACCCAAGAACTTTAATTTTTGGTATGTTTTTGGCGTTTTAGCCTCTGTAGTTCTCGTTAATCAAATTGTTACTGGTATATGGTTAACAATGAGTTACGAACCTACTGGTGAAGGTGCGTTTGCTTCAATCGAATACATTATGCGTGATGTAGACTATGGTTGGTTACTACGTTATATGCACTCAACAGGCGCTTCTGCGTTCTTCATTGTTGTATATATGCATATGTTTCGTGGCATGATGTACGGTTCATATCAGAAACCTCGTGAGTTACTTTGGATTTTCGGTATGTTGATCTTCTTAGTGCTTATGGCTGAAGCCTTTATGGGTTACTTATTACCTTGGGGTAATATGTCTTACTGGGGCGCACAGGTTATTATTTCTCTGTTTGGTGCTATTCCTATTATTGGTGATGACTTAACACTATGGATACGTGGTGATTATGTTATTTCTGGTGCTACATTAAATCGCTTTTTTGCATTACACGTGATTGCAATGCCGCTTGTGCTTGTTATTTTGGTTTTCTTACATATCCTTGCACTTCATGAAGTGGGCTCTAATAACCCTGAAGGCACTGACATTAAGAAGAAAAAAGGGAGCATTAAGCCTGAGGAATTAAGTAAGTTTACTTTCCACAAACAGTATTCAGAAAAATACGATATTGTTGATGCGATACCGTTTCATCCTTATTACACGGTAAAAGATTTAGTTGCCATTGTTATTTTCTTAATTGGCTTTTGTTGGGTATTATTTTTTGCTCCAGAAGGCGGTGGTTACTTTATTGAGGCGCCGAATTTTGAACCGGCTAATAATTTAAAAACTCCTGAGCATATTGTACCTGTATGGTACTTTGGACCATTTTTCACTATTTTACGTGTGGTACCAGATAAGTTACTCGGTATGATCACTATGTTTGCGGCTATCGGCGTGTTATTTGCCTTACCTTGGTTTGACCGAGGAACGGTTAAATCTATTCGTTTCCGTAGTAAAGCGCATATAATTAACTTAACTCAATTTGCTATTTGTTTTATCGCTCTAGGTATATTAGGTACAATGGCTGGAACGGAATTAACCAATTTTATCGGACGAATTGCAACACTCGGTTATTTTGGTTTCTTTGTCGCCATATGGTTCTACAGCAAGAACGAGAAAACCAAGCCAGTTCCAGAGAGGGTATCAGGATAATGAAAAAATTTATTAGAGCTTTCACTTTTGGAATTTTTGCGCTTGTCCCAATGTTAACATTTGCTGCTGGCGGTGGTGTTCATTTAGACAAAGCAGGCAATGATTTAACAGATAAAGAATCCCTTAAAAATGGTTTTGAGTCATACATTAATTATTGTTTAGGTTGTCACCAACTTCAGTATCAACGTTACGGTCGTACTTTTGCTGATTTAGGTATCAGTGACGCAGACGGTGTAGCTAATTTCATGTACACCGGTGAAAAAGTAGGGGATCATATTACCAATACTATGCCTGCTAAAGAAGCGGCTAAGTGGTTTGGTAGCGCGCCACCTGATTTAACGTTAGAAGCACGTTTGCGTAATCCAGATTGGATATACACATACTTGCGTTCTTTCTACGTTGATCCTAATCGCCCATTTGGCGTTAATAATACCGTTTTTAAAGATGTCGGTATGCCGCACGTTTTACAAAGCTTACAAGGTGTTCGTAAAATGGACGAACAGGGTAACCTCAGTGAAGCAACGGGTGGCTCTATGACTGCTGAAGAATATGATGTTTTTGCCCGTGACTTAACAAACTTTTTAGAATATACCGCTGAGCCAAGTAAGCTAGATCGTCAAGCAATGGGTTATTGGGTTATAGGCTTCTTATTTATTTTCCTTATTTTTGCTTACCTACTTAAAGTGGAATATTGGAAAGATGTACATTAACAATTTTTGTTAATGTACAGCGTTTATTTTTTGGGGGGCTTTGGCCCCCTTTGTTAGTTTTTTATTAAAGATTTTTTGGAGGCATTATGGCCGTAGCAGCAAACAAGCGTTCAGTGATGAATTTATATTCTCACGCTGATGATATGTATAGTCATCAAACACGTATCGTACTCGCTGAAAAAGGTGTTGGCGTTGATATTCACTTAGTTGATTTGGCTAACTTACCTGAAGATTTATTAGACTTAAATCCTTATGGAACAGTGCCAACGTTAATTGACCGTGAATTAGCATTATATGAAGCATCAATTATTATTGAATATTTAGATGAGCGTTTTCCTCATCCACCACTCATGCCAGTTTACCCAGTATCACGCGGTCGTAGCCGTTTGATGATGCACCGTGTAGAACAAGACTGGTATAGTCTTGCAAAAATAATTTTAAATGGCCCTGCAGATGCAGCTGGTAAAGCACGTAAAGAACTTAAAGAAAGCTTACTAAGCGTTGCTCCAATATTGAATGAAGCACCTTACTTTATGAGTGAAGAGTTCAGCTTAGTCGATTGTTACTTAGCACCATTGTTGTGGCGTTTACCTGCTTTAGGTATTGAGCTTGACGGTGAAGGTTCTAAGGAATTTAAAGGTTATATGTTGAAATTGTTTGAACGTGAATCATTTCAAGCATCATTAACTGAAGATGAACGTGAAATACGTTTAGGTATGTTTTAGTCTGATGTCTCCTGATATGACTTCTAATAAGCCCTATATTGTTAGGGCTTTTTATCAGTGGATTTCTGATAATCAGCTTACGCCATATATCGCTGTAGATGTTAACGTTTACGGTGTACTAGTGCCTATGGGTTATGTTACTGATGGACAAATTGTGCTCAATGTTTCAATGTCAGCAGTTGGTTCTATTTCTCTTGCTGATGACGCTATTGAGCTTAGTGCTCGTTTTGGCGGTAAACTTGAACAAATTGTCGTGCCATACGGTGCTATTACGGCTATTTACGCTAAAGAAAATGGAGCAGGCACCTCGTTAGCTATCGAACATCCTGACCCTGATCTTAGCGAAGAGAAAAGTCCAGTAAAGACGCCAGTTGGATTATCAAGTGTAGAGTCAGATAATACAAGACCAGAAAATTCACCGTCTAAAAATGGCGCATTAAAAGCGAAAGGTAAGCCTAGCTTAAAAGTGATTAAGTAAATATATTATTTATTATATGATTAAAATATTTACCTATTCTACTAACAAAAAAAGCTTCACTCATATTAATTAGTGAAGCTTTTTTTTGTATCAATTCATTTTGAGTTTTAGATGTACTCAAAAATTTTGAATACGCGATTAACACCACTCACATTACGAGCAATATTTACCGCTTCATTGGCTTGAGTTTCAGTCACTAGTCCCATCAAAAAGACTTCGCCATTTTCAGTGACCACTTTAATATTAGTCGCATCAAGTGTATCACTACCAAAAAGTGCGGTTTTTACTTTTGAGGTTAACCATATATCGTTACTTTTGGTCGTTATAGAGGTGGTATTGCTGATGCGGATTTGATTATGTAGCTGTACGATCAGATCTACTTCATTAATAGATTTGATCGCTAAGTCGCGTAAATAGGTATTAGGCGCTTGTCCTATAACTAATACACTGCCGTTAACGCTGACCACTTGTAAATTAGCATTATCATTTAAGGCTTCGTGTTTAGAAAGCTTCGAATAAGCTTCAAATTCAATTTTTTGGTCATCCATCTGTGTACCAAGACTGCGTTCGTCGGTAGCAGCAGATGCTCCACCAATAATGGTAACAACAGCGGCGGCAACACACCCTTGTAAAAGGAAAACAGCACTCAGGGTAATTAATAAGTTTGTAGAGCGCATATTAACTCACATCTTGAGGGAATAAAGTAGTGTCAATAATGTCGCACAAACAATGTATAACGACTAAATGAACTTCTTGGATTCGTGCGGTACGTCCTGATGGAACACGTATTTCTACATCGTTTTCACCGAGTAAACCGGCTATATCACCACCATCACCCCCCGTAAGCGCAATGATAGGAATGTCGCGTGATACTGCCGCTTCAATGGCTTTTATGACATTACGTGAATTACCGCTCGTTGATATTGCGAGTAAAACGTCACCATTATTACCTAATGCCCTCACTTGTTTAGAAAATATTTCATCAAAGTGATAATCATTACCAATAGACGTTATTGTTGAAGTATCTGTTGTTAGGGCAATGGCAGGTAAGGGTGGACGTTCAGTTTCATATCTATTTAAAAGCTCTGCAGAGAAATGTTGTGCATCACCCGCAGAACCGCCGTTACCACAAGCTAGTATTTTATTACCAGCCAATAAGCTTTGCACCATTATCATACCCGCATGCTCAATAGGGCCTGCGAGTAATTCGCTGGCGGCAATTTTAGTTTGGATACTTTCGGTAAAGTTACTTTTGATCCGTTCTAACATAAATGAACTTAGCTCCGTTTATTTTCTCTAGAAGGCATTTTTTAGCCAGGTAATATCGAGATTGTTTATATTACCTTGTAAGGCAACAACATCAAATCGACAAGGGGTATTATATTCGTTTAAGCCACATTGTTGCAGATAAAATGCGGCTGTTTTCCTAATTTTTTGCTGTTTTTGTGAAGAAATAGCTGAAATAGCACCACCGAACAGTGTTGATGAACGATATTTTACTTCTATGAAGACGAAAGTATCATTATCTTTCATAATAATATCAATTTCACCCAATCGACTATGTTGATTTTTGTCTTGGATAATTAAGCCTTGCTTCACAAGATAATGGGCAGCAAACGTTTCAGTAACGTTGCCTGTTTCTCTTGTTGTTGGCTTTTTAGTCCATAGCAATTTCAGATACCTTTCCCTTTTGATAAATGCCCCATAATAAACTCCGCGTGAGTGTATTATTACTGTTCAACTTCAAAATACCTGTTTGCCCGAAATGTCGCACATAAGGTCGTTGTTTCATTGAAGGCAATTTATCAACTAAATACAAACTGTCGTAACCCATTGCAAATATTCGCTGCAAAGAATCGCTGCGACTTGGCCAAAGAACCTTACTTAAATTAGCTAGTTGTGTATTTTGCTGTTGGCTATTTAATAGCCAAGGCATTTCGGTAAAAATTAGATTATTAAGGTCGTTATGTTTACTCGAATTTTGCTTGCTACTATGACTGCGAGAGCTCGCATAGACAGGAATTATTTTTGCAAAGGGACTGGTGTTTACATCAATGTAAGGTTTAAGTAAGCTTGTTTGGGCAGGAGAGCCTACTAAATAAAACATATCGATGTCTCTGCGGTTTCTAGATTCTGTTTTTAAGCTTTGTTGTATTCTGATTTTTAAATCAACAATACGCGCTTGGCTAGTGTCGACATCTAGGGTCGCCTTGAGCTGCTCCTGCATTTTTTTCCCTTTTTGAAAATAAACGACTTCAGGGGTATAACCGTTGATCAATTGCCATTGGTTAGTGAATGCTTGCGCGATTCTTTTACTGGCTGGATCTCGATGACTCAGTACAACAGGATAATGATAATCTTTGCGACTTAATGTCGTTGCTGCTTGAAAAGCTTCGTCTTCAGGAAGCATAGAAAGTATGACTTGTGTGTCATTTCGTTGTTCAGTTTCGGGTGTGTTAAGTAATAAGCTCGGTAAGAGTATTTCTTGTAGTGTGAGATATTTGTCAACATTTGCTTTAAGTAACGGGCCTATAATAAAATGGCTATCTAATTCAACAAGTTGTTTATCTAACATTGACCAATCTAGCGTGTCAGCATCAATGAACGTAAGATTTTTATCAGGAATATTACTATAGGCTGCTAAAATCCCTTGCTGTGCAACTTTTCCTGCCGTTGATTGTTTACCTGACAGAGGCAAGATAACCGCTATATTTTGAATTAATTCTGCTGTTGTTAGCTCTGTTGCTCTTAACGTTTCAATAACAGCTTGCGCGGGGTGAGCAGAAAATTTACGTTGCCATTGTGTTAAGTAGCGCTCAAAACGTGTGGCGTCACCACCAAACTTATGTGCATAAGATAAAAGTTGCTGCCAGCCTGTAAAGTAAGGTGGCGCTAGGTCTGCTAATTGTCCTACTTGCCAAGTAGAAAGCAAGCTTAAGTCTTGCCATATTTGATGAATGTCATCGGTCGTTGTTTTATCGCTAAGGGCAAACCAATGCAGCTTTGCATTAAGTGAACTAATTTTTAGCGCTCTACGTTGTTGGACTTCTGCTACTAAATAATAATATTCTTCTTGATGGATAATGTTGTTGTCTGTTGAATATTTATCTGCAATTGCTAATTGGTGGAATGATAATTCAATTTCATTAATTTTAAACAAACTATGCGCGCTGACTAAAGCTAAGCGGTATTTCTGTTCTTCACTTTCTGACAGTTTTGCAACTTGCTGTGATAACCATAGTGCATGGTTATAATTTTTTTCGAGTAAAAGAAGTTCACTCGCTTGGGTAAGTGTTGCGATTGCTTCTTTTGAATCTTCTGTTTGTACAGTCAATAATAATTGTTGTGCCGTTATTATATTTGCTGAAGTTCCTAAGGGCTTGTTAAGTGACGCATCGGTAACTTTTTTTATTGCTGATTTTTGTGAGGTACTACAACTTGTCAAAAGCGTAGACGCTATTACAACCACAAAACAAAGAGATGTTATGCGAGAAAAGGGCTTTTTAATAGAAAACAAAAAATTAGTTTGGCTCACCAGCGATAAATCCGTACTTTATTAGTTAGCTTTATAATAAACTTCATTCTCATCAGTCTCAACTTAAGTATTCATTATGTCGTCAGTATTTGTAGAATCAGGCACGCTTTACATTGTCGCCACACCCATTGGAAATTTAACCGACATCAGTCAACGCGCACTTGATGTGTTAACTCATGTGGATATTATTGCCTGTGAAGATACTCGTCATACTCAAAGATTATTATCTGCTTATTCTATTAAAAATAAAACGTTGTCATTACACGACCATAATGAACGCCAACGCCAAGACTACGTTGCTACACTTTTACAAGAAGGTAAAAGCATTGCACTGGTTTCAGATGCGGGAACACCATTGATCAGTGACCCCGGTTTTCATTTGGTTCGTCATTGCCGACAACTTAATTTACCTGTTTCTCCTATACCAGGTGCTTGTGCAGCAATTGCGGCTTTATCTGTTGCGGGTTTACCTACTGACCGCTTTTCATTTGAAGGCTTTCTTCCTTCAAAGTCTGGTGCTAGGCAATCAACGTTGGCTAATTTATTAGAAGAACCGCGCACCATGGTTTTCTATGATGCGCCGCGTCGAGCGATTGATACCGTTGAAGATATAGTTAAAGTATTAGGGGGTGAACGTCAGGTAGTTATTTCTCGTGAGTTAACTAAAACGTTCGAGACTATTCACTCTGATACCGCTGAAAACTTATTAGCTTGGTTAAAAGAAGATCCAAATCAACTAAAAGGTGAAATGGTTTTGATTATTGAAGGGATGAAAATTGATGCCAATGCCATACCTGCAAAAGCCATTGAAACCTTAAAGCTATTATTGGAAGAAATGAAACCTAAAAAAGCGTGTGCTATTACTGCTGACATTTATGGTGTGAAGAAAAACGCGTTATATGAGATTGCGCTTTCGCTGAAGTAACTTACTACTGCGTTGGAATAAATAGCTAGCAGTCAGTACATACTAACAAGCCAGTTAAGCAGTTAACTGGCTTTTTTCGTTATGTTATCTATTAACTAGAACTGGTAACTTACACTTAAGTCAAAAGTTCTCGGTAAAATGTAACGGCCATTTGAAGATAAAGAATCACGTGGGTCACCTTCAGTTATTGCATCTTCATCTGTTAAGTTACTCACCGATACTTGTAATTGAACTTCGTCTGAAATATTTAAAATCATGCCTAAGTCAATTTTTTCATAGCCTTCTAAGATCACGGTATTTTCATTATTCGCAAAACGATCACCTACAGCAGATAATGTGCCGTATAACGTTGCTGCCATGCCATTTGAAAATTCAATGTCATAGCTTGGCGTCATACGTATTTGCCAGCTAGGTTGTCTTTGAGCTTCATTGCCTTGATTGTCAGGGCTTTCGGTGATTTCAGTTTCTTGTACTGTTGAATTCAAATTTACTGAAAAACCATTGTCAGCATAATAATTGAAATCTACTTCCACCCCATAAGCTTCATTGGTTAATATCTCTGCAGGATCTCCTGGCTGAGCAACAAACGTATCGCCTTTTACTTCATTAAAGAATGCGGTGGCATAAAGCTCATAGTTATCACTTGATAATTTATAGCCAAGTTCAAATTGACTCACTGCTTTAATCAAATCCTCTCCGCCTTGGTAAGCATCAAAATTATCTCGAAAATCATCAAAAAAAGGCATTTTACTCCCTTCACTAATGCGAGCAAATACACCTTGCCTCTTCGTGAACATTAAGTTTGCACCAACAGTCCATGCGAGTTCTGTTTCATCATACGAGACTGATTTTGTGATTGCGCCGCCTAAACCTTCATCAACGGTATATTCTATTTGATGATTTTCGTTACGAATACCAGCGTCAAGTGTTAAGGCATCAGTAAGTTTATATGATGCAGCCAAATATAATGCGTCAGTTGAACCATCGCCAATACTGTTTATATCGTAATTCCAACCACAGCTGTCTTGATTATCATTACAGTCAATGCCCGTTAGCATCTCGCCACCAGATTCAACAACATGGTAAGCATGATTACCGAGTGCCCACCAATCTTTAGCTTCAAACGTTGAATGGTAATAACCGGCAGTAAATGTACCTTTATCAAAGGTTTTTGTTAAAGCAAAATCATTGGTAAACGCTTCTATTTCTTTCTTTACAACCCAACGCCCAATTTGTTGTACGATGGTTGAACCGTCGTATTCTTTGCCTGTTACAGCGCCCAATGCAGTATCACCGCTGTCTGCAACACCTGATAATGCTGAAGCATCACCGTTAGGTACTAGGCCATAAGTATCGGCGTCACCTTTGGTATAAATAAATCGGTCAACTAAGTCCCAACCGTTATCAAGTGATAAATTTATACTACCGCCAGACACTGAACCATCCCAACCACGGCCATTACCAAAATCTATCGTTTCAGTTGTTTTATTGTCGTCTGGTCCATATTGGATAGTTGCTTGGCGATTATTTGTGCCTATTTGAGTGTATTGGTTATCAACAGTTTTTACATTTAACGGAGCAGGTAAGTACCAAACACCATGATCATCTGTTTGGCGCGTATAAAGGTTTATTTTACCATTCTCTAATTTTTTAGTAATATTTACCGTAAATTGATGGCCTTCTTCTGCATTAAAACCTGCGTCTCGAACACCCTGAGAGCTCTTAACATAACCGCCAACCATAAAGAATAGATCGTCAGCTAAGCTACCACTAATAACACCATCAACCCTTTGCAAACCGTAATCAGAAGTCGAATATTTTATTAAGCCTTCTTGATATTCTGAACCTTCTTTTAGTAGAAAGTTAGTGGTGAGTCCTGGTTGACCATTTGACAAAACTGGGTTTGGCCCACCTCTAAGTGCTTCCATAAATTCAATGGTTTCATCTAGGCGAAATAACGTCGAATTTTCTAAAAAGGAAAGAGTTGGTGGTGGAAATATTGGCGCACCTTGTAACTGTACCGTTAAAAAAGGTGCATCTCCACCACCGGGGAAGCCACGAACGAAAACATTTGCTCCGGAAACACCGCCCGAGCTTTCTGACCACACGCCAGGAACGGCTTTAAATAAATCAGCGGTACTTTTTGGTGCCAATTTTTTAATATCATCTTCTGAAAAAGAACTAATGGCAAAACTTACTTCTTCTTTAGCTACTGCTTTACCACTGAAAGTGCCCGTAACAACGATTGTTTCGATATTAGCCTTTTTATTTTTTATTGATGATATCTCTGCCGCAACGCTTGAACTTGCTTGGCAGCTTAATGCGACAACTATCGCAATGGTAGATAGTTTGAAGTTACTAGTCATGTATTTTACCCTCTTATACCAATATTAGCAGTGCCATATCAGTTATTAGTTATATTGATGATATTTCCTTCCCCAGAATTAATATAGAGATTAATGCAAACGTTTGCAAGTTGTTTTTTGCAAACGTTTGCATTTTAATGCTTTCAATTGCATTACTAGCTAGATATGTAATACTTCCTCAGCATTTATATTTTATTAATTTTGGAAATAAACGGAATTGACTAACGAAAAAAAACTTACTTTGGCAGGGCTCGCTAAACTAGCAGGTGTATCAACGTCAACAGTGTCAAGGGCTTTGAATGATAACCCTTTGATAAAAAAAGAAACGCGTGAAAAATTACAAGCACTAGCGAGTGAACATAATTTTAGCTTAAATCGAGCGGCTAGCCGTTTACGTACGCAAAAAACAAATGTTGTCGCGGTAATTTTAAACTTAACTGACAATACCGATCAAAGTATTAGTGACCCTTTTTTACTCAAAGTGGTGGGTGATTTAAACCAAGCCCTTAATCAAAGTGGCTATGAATTACTGTTGTCGAATTCTTTTATGGCAACACAAGATTGGGCTAATTACTTCATAGGAAGTAGTCGCGCTGACGGCATTATTGTTATCGGGCAAGGTAAAAGTACGGAAAAAATTGAAAAGGTGGCTGAATCTAATGCACCACTTGTTGTGTGGGGCGATCCTAAAGGACACGAAAACTACGTGGTTGTCGGCAGTAATAATGAATTAGGCGGATATAAAGCAACTGAACATTTAATAAATACCGGTTGCAAGCGTATCTTGTTTCTTGGTGATCCTGAACATGCAGAAATGAGCGAACGCTATAAGGGCTATGGGCGCGCACTAAAAGAGTACGATATTAATATGAGTGATGAATTAACATTAGCGTGTGACATAACCAGTAAAGTGGCTTACGAAAGAATCGGCGATCTCATTCTTGAAAAGGGCTTAAGCTTTGATGGTATTGTTGCATCAAGCGATATGGTGGCACTTGGTGCTTTGAAAGCCTTGAAAGAGCGCTATATCAGTATTCCAAATGATGTTGGCATTGTTGGGTTTGACGATATTGCAATGGCTGAGTTATTTCATCCTTCTCTGACCACGATTAAACAAAATACAAAATCGGCGGCTAAAATAATGGTCGAACAATTATTAGCACAGTTTAACGGGGAAAAAGCTAAGTCGGTTGTTATGGATATTGAGTTAATAGCACGAAACTCTACGCGTTCTATCTAATAATCGTTAAACCCTCTTATTATTAGCGCACAAATGCAAACGTTTGCATTTGTGCGCTTTTGGTTATAGACTAAACTTAACTATCCAATAATGAGTTTATTCATGTCACGTTTTATAACTATATGTGCAATTGCCGCAAGCTATTTCGTTTTTGCTATTCTGCTGAATAGCGTAGGTACTGTCATTCTTCAGTCAATAAATAGCTTTGATATAAGTAAACCGCAAGCGAGTTCATTAGAAGGGTTTAAAGATCTATCTATCGCGTTTGTTTCTTTTTTTGTGGCATCTGTTATTCCTCGTATAGGTTATAAAGTTGCACTGTCTGTGGGTTTAGCCATAGTTACCATCGCTTGTTTTTTAACGCCCGTTGTTGGTAACTTTGTCGTGATCAAACTGCTATTTGCCTGTATCGGTGTGTCGTTCGCGCTTGTAAAAATATCCGTTTATTCAATTATTGGCCAGTTAACACATTCAGTAAAATCTCATTCCTCACTGCTTAACACCATAGAAGGTATTTTTATGCTGGGCAGTTTATCGGGTTATTGGTTATTCAGTTTTTATATTGATGGAAACTCTGCTAAGTCTACGCAATGGATGAATGTTTATTATATGCTTGCCGTTATGTCTTTATTAACCTTAGTGTTAGTGAGCTTTTCTTCGATTAGCAAAGCTGAGCAGTCTTTGACATCGACAAGTATATTTACTGATTTTGTTGAAATGATAAAAATGAGTTATCAACCTTTGGTGCTTATCTTTGTCATCTCTATTTTTCTTTATGTATTAATTGAACAAGGGATCGGCACTTGGCTACCTACGTTCAATAGTGAAGTCTTAGGATTACCTACCAACATTAGTGTTCAGATGACGAGTATTTTTGCCGCTGCATTAGCGTTAGGTCGATTATTGGCAGGGCAAATACTACGTTACCTAAATTGGTATACGTTTTTGAATAGTTGTTTAGTGGGTATGGCACTAATTATTCTCTTATTGCTGCCATTAACGCAAGAGCCTATGACTGATGTAGTCACCAGTGTTTTTGATGCTCCAGCCGTCGCTTATCTTCTCCCGTTAATTGGTTTAATGATGGCGCCTATTTATCCGGTATTAAATTCAGTGATGCTCAGTAGCTTAGCGCGCTCTAAACACTCATCTATGACTGGGCTCATTGTAGTTTTCTCTGCACTTGGAGGCACAACGGGATCTGTTATTACGGGGTTTTCTTTTGAAGCACTTGGTGGACAACAAGCCTTTTATCTTTCGTTAATACCTATGGGGCTCTTAGTCGCTAGTTTGTATTTTTTTAAAGTCGCAACAGCGAAGCATTCTATTTAAAGAAATAACACCAAGGCTATCCCATGATGAATATCGAATTATTAAACAAACAAGCCCAAGAAAGTTTATATTTTTTTGAAAGTGAATTATTTAAAAATGTGCAAATGAGTGGCCTGTTTAACGACAGTAAAACTTTTGCTGACGCTATGCCAAAAGCTTCTTATGTGGAAATATTACAAAGTTATCATACTGAAAAAATAGATATTACGACGTTTAACCTGAAAAATTTTATTGAAGATTATTTTGATATTATTATATATGAAGATGTACGCAGTGAAACCGTAAAAACCAGTATTGAACGACATATTGACTCATTATGGACAGTGTTAAAGAAGAATGCTGATACCAATAGAAACGATTCTTTATTACCTTTAAAAAAACCTTATATAGTGCCCGGTGGACGGTTTAGAGAGATTTATTACTGGGACAGTTATTTCACTGCATTAGGTTTAGTTGAGTCAGGAAATATTGCTTTAGCTGAATCTATGTTGAGTAATTTTTTAGATCTACAATCAAGCTATGGCTGTATTCCTAATGGTAATAGAAGTTATTACTTATCTCGATCACAGCCACCTATTTTAGGCTTGTTAGTTGAATTACTTTTACCTTTTCAGTCAGATAAACAACAATTTATAACAACGCATATTATCGCAATTGAAGCCGAATATAAATTCTGGATGCAAGGTAATGCCTTGGGGACTGATGAACAATTTGAGTCTAGACGAATCATTAAAATGCCAGACGGAAGTTTGTTGAATCGATATTGGGATGATAATGCTTCTCCACGCCCTGAGTCATATCGTGAAGATATTGAGTTGTTTAACGAATCAAAACCTGATGATGCTAAATCTTTTTATCGCAATATACGTGCTGCTTGTGAATCTGGTTGGGATTTTAGCGCTCGTTGGTTAAGTGAAGATCATTCATTAGCATCTATTCGTACCACGCGTATTCTACCAGTTGACTTGAATTGCCTATTGTACAAGCAGGAAGAATTACTCGCTCAGTATCATGAAATGCTTGGTAATGAAGCATCGAGTATTGTTTATGTAAAGTATGCGGCAACAAGAAAATCAGCAATACAGCGTTATATGTGGTCTGAACATGATGGTTTTTATATGGACTATGATCTTGATAAAAAATCGAAAAGTTCAGTCAAATCTTTAGCGAGTGTATTACCTTTATTTGTTGCGTTAGCTGATGCGAAACAAGCTGACCAAGTTAGTAAGGTGATTGAAAATGAATTTTTACAGCGAGGAGGTTTAATCACGACTGCTATTGAAACAGGTCAGCAATGGGATTCACCAAATGGTTGGGCGCCATTGCATTGGTTTACTGTTCAAGGCCTAATTAAATATGAAAAAAAAGGCTTAGCACTAACCATTAAGAACCGTTGGCTTAATACGGTAGAGTCGTATTTTCAGCAAACAGGAAAAATAATGGAAAAATATAATGTCTGTCAGCAAAGCCATAAAGCGGAAGGCGGAGAGTATGATGTACAAGAAGGTTTTGGTTGGACAAATGGTGTGCATGTCGCCTTTAGCGCGTTATGTTTTAGCGAAAGAGATTAAGCTGGAGCTTTTATAAGAGCTAATTATAGTAATAAAAGGTTACTTACATCAGTACAGCAATCATTTTTTGTAGTCAAATGAATAACCATTGGTGTTTTATTGTAATTCAGGTAAAATGCGCGGCGAGTTGACCAGACAATCGCTGCTTTATCGTTGTATCAGATGTGCAAACTGAAGATATACGGATAGGGGGGAGGAAAGTCCGGGCTCCAATGAACAGGGTGCCAGGTAACGCCTGGGCGGCGTAAGCCGACGACAAGTGCAGCAGAGAGAAGACCGCCGATGGTTGTTTTTAGGAACTTCACAGGTAAGGCTGAAAGGGTGCGGTAAGAGCGCACCGGATTATTGGTAACAGTAATTGCAGGGTAAACTCCACCCGGAGCAAGACCAAATAGGGTTTCATGACTATTT
>JASDWX010000119.1:0-10685 GCA_041890515.1 Alteromonadaceae bacterium | reverse complement strand
AACCCTATATGGGTATTAATGATAGGCAGTTACACAGATTTTGTTACAGGGTCTAAAAACGTGCAAGCAAACGGCCTACTGGTGGATACCTGTTTGCCAATATTTCTGACCAAGCTGTCAAACTGCTCATTTTATGACTTTAAACGTTATTTGTTTGTCTCTAGATATAATCATTAAACAGAAAAAACCTAAAAGCAATAACCAAATTGATGCTGGCTCAGGTACTTCAGTAATAGCAGTAACTGTGCCATTGGTACAATTATCTACTCCTATGACGCTATCTGCACCAAATTCAATAAAATCTGTTGCTGAATAAGCACCACCACAATCATTACCTATACCTGCTATTAGAGCATTGGCACCTGTCTGAACGAAGCCCTTAGCAAAAATATAACCTCTAGCTTCTGCACCTGCGCCTAATTGTGTATATCCAGTTGCACCCGTTTTGTCACCCAGCACATTCCAGAGAATACTGCTGTTATTGGTGACATCTTTCAATATGACCTTCGAGTCAGCAGCAAAACTCAAATAGTTCGCAATGTTAAAAACCCAAGTACCATCTACACCTTTACCATCAAGTGTCAGGGTTTTTCCAATAGCAATTGTCAGGTAATTTATAGTACTATATATACCAGCTTCTAGCGTCTCATCGTTTGTTCCAAAAGTAGTTGAAACAAGTTCTGTCCCCGTACCCAGTGACTTGAGATTTGATTGAACCGACGTAATTAGGTCTTCCTGGTTTGTTACTATTGGAGCAGGAGGGACTGTTTTCGAAGAGTTAGCGGTAAGAACACCGTCGATCTGAACGCCAGCGGCAATGGTCGTGGTTGTTCCGGCATCAACATCGCCACGTAAGATAGAATCAGCACCTACCGTTAACGTGGTACCGGCCAAAATATCACCTCCAATTACAGCAGTCGCCCCCGTTGTCACAGTAGTTCCGGCCACAAGTTCTCCCTCAACCGTCACGTCAGCACCCAAAGTTGCGGTAGTTCCCGCCTGAATGAAGTCCTGAACAGTTGCTGACGCACCTAAGGTTGCAGTAGAACCAGCCTGAATATAGCCATCAACACCTGCCGCAACACCAAGGGTTACAGCGGTTCCTGCCTCAATATTGCCCCCAACGATTGCATCAGCCGCCAGCGTTATGGCTGTGGCACTTTGAACATTACCACCCACTGTTGTACGTGCGCCCATGGTTATATAGCCACTAGCATAGAGAGATTGGTTATGTAGGTCTGTGCCTAACAGGGGTTGAAAGCTGGCTTGTACGTTAGAGAAAAAAGTACACGTCGCAAAAAAAGTTAATATTAAGATAAGTAGGACGTGATTTATGAATTTCAAGTTAGACTCCATTTTGTATATCTGATATTTCAGAATATAAAAAAACGTAATCCTTACACAAAAATTTAATCCTTCATTACCTATTATAGCAGAATATATATCATAAAGCGCACATATTAAATATCACATGTCTTACAAATTTAATATGTCAAAGAACATAAAGAAAATACAGCAAGGCGCACAAATTACATAAGTAAATGATTAAAAGGAAGTGCATAATAAAAGGTATTAGTTTGTGAGTGTTTTAAGCAGGTTTTTCGCCAGTTGATGTTCTTCAAAATCTGCAGGTAAAGCAATTAATTTAGTTAAGACTTCCTTAGCCTCATCTACTCGTTTGTGCTTTGCCAAGGCATAAGCAATATGGTATTGAATATCCGGGCTAGTAGACGATAAAATAAAAGCTTGTCTTAGGTAAGATAAGCCTAAATCTAGCTCTTCAGATAGTACTAATGCCCAACCCATAGTGTCGATAATAGCAGGCATATCAGGGTCTAATACCAATGCTTGCTTGGATTTTTCTATAGCGGTAGTAAAATTCCCATCTTGAATATAAATAGTTGCTAAATTATTCAGCGCTAACGCCTTTTCTATGGGTGGAATGTTATTTTCTAAAAGTATAAGATATTGAAATTTAGCTTCTTGAAAGTGCTTATGCTCTAACAAGTGATCGGCTAAAAGATGACGATGCAATAATAAATCAGGATATTTAGTGACTAGTGCGCTTAATTCAGCAATGAATTTTCCTGATAAAGTCTCTGTTTTACTGGTTTGATATAGCTTTCTTAAAGCCATCACATTATTGTGGTCTTGTTTAACTGCCTTGAAATAAGCACTAAAAGCTTCAATAGTTTTATTGCTAGCGTTAAAAATATCTCCTTGTAAAATAATCAGATTAATATCGTCTATAGGTACTCTTTGTTGAGCATCCGCCAGTAACTTAATGGCTTCATCTATTTTATTGAGTCGAATTTTAATTTTGATAAATCCAATAACAATCGACAATGAATTAGGCGCTAGCTTTAGTGCTCTTTCCTGACTATATTCTGCACCTACAATGTCTTCAACCTGCAGTTGTAATTGACTTAATTTGATTAACATAGCTACATTTTCGGGTATCAACCCAGCTAATACCTCTAATTTTTTTTTCGATTTTTTTAGTTCTTTTAAAAATAATAATACTTCTGCCTTCTTAAATAGTGCTTGAATATTTAGTCTATTATCATTGAGCATTCGGTCAATAACCGACAGCGCTTCTTGCCATTTTTTTTCCTTAACATAAATATTTGCTAACTCATTAAGCGCTACGGCTCTAACCGGTGATACTTTAGTTTGTCTCTCAAACCCTTCAATAGCGGTTGTTTTATTTCCAAGCAAATATTCAACTTTGAAAAGTAATAATGCGCCTTGACTATAAGAAGGTTCTTGTTTAAGAACATCTGTCAGCACTTCTTTAGCTTTTTCTAGCTGTCCTAAGTTAAGTTGTAGCAAAGCATAACTCGTACTGATCTCACTACTTTTTGTGTGCTTAAAATACAAATTTTCTATCATTATTTTAGCTTGATCGAATTGTTCTAATTCCATCAGTATTTGAGCGGTGATTAAATGATAACTGCTATTATTAGGATAACTCTGAGTCAATGGCCTAATATAATCTAAGCTTTTGTGAAGAGCACCTGTCCGTAATGACAATAATGATAATGCGTATTGATACTTTTCGCCGCCTTTAAATTTTACATTTTCTAATAAGGCAAGCGCTTGCTCAACACGGCCAGAACCTTCCAGTACATTGGCAGATAGGATTAATACTGCTTCGTCGTTAGGATAATCAACTCGTAATTGCGACAACACAAAATCAGCTTTATAGTTATGGTCAAATTTAAGATATAAGCCCGCTAATATGAGTGCATACTCTTTATTTAATATCAGTTTATCTTCATTTTTCTCTAGTAATAACAAGGCATGTTTTGGTTGTTTTTGTTGCTGATAAACATCAGCTAATAGCATAACTTCACTAACTTCAGTTTGAGTAGATGATTGATTTAGATATATTTTAAATTTACTTTCGGCTTGTTTCCAATGTTCTTGAGCATAACTGCTCATAGCATCAAGTAATAATAATGGGGGCTGAGACAATAGATATGATTCATCAATTTGCGATAATTGATTACTGAGTTCAGCCAGAATTTCTTTTGACCTTTTGGGTTCGTTAATTTCTTTTAAAATAATGGCTTTCATAAACTTGGCTTGTGGATCATTTACTGAAATTTCAAGTAATTGATCAGCAACTTGATTTGCCATATTAAAGTCATTGATATCCACATAACTGCCAATCAAAATTCGTAATGTTTCAATGTTTTGTGGTTCAAGGTTATGCGCTTTAGTCAAGAAGTCGATGGCTTCATTGAACTTACTATCGCTACGAGCGAGGTGCCCCTTTAATTGCCATAATATGGCATTATTAGAATCAATTTCTTTTACTTTAGTCAACAGGTTTTTGGCATTTCCACTGTTTTTTTGATAAATATAAACAGTTGCTAAACCTAATAAAGCGTCTACGTTTTTGGCATCATTAGCCAAAATACTTTGGTATTCTATGGCAGAGCTTTCCAGATTGTTTAAACTAATATAGGCTCTAGCCTTGATGAGACTATAAGCTAATATACCTTCCTTTTTCAGTGTCAATTTATCAGCAAAAATTATGGCTTGCTCATATTTACCCTGATATAAAATACTTTCACCGAGCGGATAAATAATTAAATTAGTATCTACCCCCTGCTCCATTAGATCATTCATTTCTTGCTCTGCAGCAGCGAAAGACCGTTTAGCGATCAAGACTTTAGCTAGTAACAATTTAGCGGGTAAATTCCGTTCGCTCTGTTGTAAAGCATTTTTTAAATGAACAAAAGCTGTCTCAATATCATTTTGGTAATAAGCTTGAAGCGCTGCTTCATAGTGAGTTGTTTCCGCATTTGCAACACAGGTCATCAAAAGAAGAGTAGATTGGATGGCAGAAATAACTAATTTACGAATCTTTTTCATCTCTGTTATGACCCATTACTATTTATACTTTAGACATATAAAATTATAAAACATTAATACGGTTAAAGAAATGAGCATTAAAGATATTATTAAGTGATTTTAGGAAAGAATAGTTAGTAAAGCTGTTCCTATTGATTCATTTGATTTTTAACTTATAAAAATTTGATGAATGATCAGTTGGTAAAATAAATTAACGGCTGTTTGAGCGTTATTTTATGAGCTTAAATGGATCAGCAGCTCAGAAAGCTTACTTTAAGTGAATTGATTATAATAAAAAGCTCTTGGTTCTAATGATATAAAATTTTATTTTCAAATACCAACAGCTTGTTTAACTTTTTCTTTATAGCTTCTACTCACTTTTAATTCTTTGCCATTACTCATCACTAGATAATATTCGCCATTCAGCTGACTGCAAAATTTATCAACATAGTGCTTGTTAACAATAGTAGAACGATGGCTGCGTACAAATTGCTTTGGGTCTAATATCTCTTCAAGCTGTTTCATTGTTTTTCTTAAAATATGCGTAGTATTTTGAGTGTGAACACACATATAGTCTCCCGCAGCATCTATCCATAAAATGTTTTTAACAGGAACTCGACTGACTTCACCTGCATCTTTAATGGCGAGAATATCAGAATAAGATGACAAACTTACGGGTTGGTTGTTCGATAATTCTTCTAATATTTTTTCGCAGTCATTACCTGTTACATCGCTGACAAGTTTAATGAGCTTAGATTTATGAACAGCATTCTCTGCGCTAATTATATTCTGTCTAACTTTTTTCATTGATTCAGCTAAACGTTTTTCATCCGCTGGTTTTAACAGATAATCTTGTGCGTGAACTTCAAAGGCCTGCAATGCGTACTGATCAAACGCGGTAACAAAAATGACTACCGGTAACTTTAATCCTTGTTCGATAATAGCTTGTACTACTTCAAAACCATTGAGTCCTGGCATTTGAATATCAAGGAACATTAAATCAGGTTCGTACGCGCGTACAGCTTCAAGGGCTTCACGGCCATTATGACACTGTGCAATGATATTAACGTCATTGTGCTCAGATAATCGCACTGCAAGACCTTTTCTCGCTAATGGTTCATCATCAACAATGATTGTTGACAGAAGCATTGTCATGTATGTTCCTCTAATTCGTATGGCATTCGAATACTTACTTTAACACCTTTCGGCATGTTGTTGGCGACAACTAAGGAATAATTATTGTTATACAATGCATGAAGTCTTTCTCGACTATTCGCAAGTCCGACACCATTTTCACGATAAAGATTTCCCTTTTTAATTTCGGCGCCAGGGCCGTTGTCTGCAAGCTCTAACAATAGGTCATTAGCGAAGCGTGTAACTGTTACCTTAATCGTACCTCCATTTTCTTGCGATGCAATAGCATATTTTATCGAATTTTCAGCAATTGGCTGTAAAATCATACTAGGGACTAATGCATTTTTACAATCGTCTGACACAATAAACTCAACACATAAGCGGTCTTCGAAACGTACTTTTTCTATATCTAAATATAATTTTAGAGCATGTAACTCACTATTTAAGGTCACTTTTTTCATTGGGTCTTTATCAAGTGAATAACGCAAGAATTCACTTAACTTTGTCACCATGCCATTTGCTATTTTATTTTCTTTAACCAAAATAAGCGTAGAAATTGCGTTCAGGGTGTTAAAGAGGAAATGAGGATTGAGTTGATAACGTAGCATTTTCAGTTGTGCTTGGTGAGCAACACTATTCGCCTCTAAAACATTTTGTTTTTCTTTTTGAAGCATTTGATAATATTTTGTTCCAAAGTATAAACCACTCCAACTAAGGATAATAAAGAATGAATAAACACTATTAGACGTATAATAAAGCCAAAAATCAGGTCGATAACCGTGTTTATATATTTCCCAATGATTAACGTTTTTGACAACTTGCCAAAGAACACCCACTAAATAGGAAGCAACAATAACAACAAGAGCTATTTTACCGGGACTAAAATTCCAAATCTTACGGTATAAATATCGCAAAGGTACCGTAAATAACCAACCTGCATAAGCATTCAGAAAAATAATAACCACAAAAATATCACGAGGATCATGTAATAATGAACCTAAATAATGCACTAAAGCAAAACCAAACCAACTGGAGCTATGCACTAACCAAAACAGTCGGTTTTTATTTTCTAAAAATTCTTTCCAATTCACACAATACAACCAATAAAAGATCTTATGATAATTATGGAGTAGCTTTGCTATTCACGCATTACCGTTGATCGTAGCATTTCAGCGGCTTATCTCATTTATATTGAACATGACATCGAAAATATTAAATAGTTAACATTTTTCCTAGAGGCTGACCACCGACTAAATGCATATGAATATGATAGACCTCTTGTCCACCATGATCTTTACAATTAATAATGAGACGATAACCATCTTCTGCTATCCCCTCATCTTTTGCTATTTTTTTAGCAACAATTATCATTCTTCCTAAGGTCAGTTCGTCTTCTTCGGTAACATCATTAATAGTGGGGATAAGTTTGTTTGGCACAATAAGTACATGTGTACTAGTTTGAGGCGTTATATCTCTGAATGCTGTAACAAGTGAATCTTGATAAAGCAAAGGTGTTGGTATTTCTTGTCTAATGATTTTTGAAAAAATTGTTTCTTCCGTCATGATATGCTCCAATATTAGTTATTAATCTATTTCTACTGACCATTTGTTATAATGTATCGCCTTGTCAACTGACCGCCTTGGTAACCAACCTGCTGTTTCAAGTTCAGGTTGGTCTTTAAAGTGAGACACATATCCGATACATAAATAAGCAATTATTTCGATGTTCGACGGTATATCTAAAGCTTCTCTAAGAATGTCATCTTCAATAATACTGACCCAACCAACACCTAAATTTTCTGCCCTAGCTGCAAGCCATAAATTTTGAACAGCACAAACAGCACTGTAAAGGTCCATTTCAGGTTTGATAGTTTTCCCCAAAACAACTGGACCATTGCGTTCTCTATCACAAGTGACACATATTCCAATAGGTGCCTCTAAAATACCTTCAAGTTTAAATTTTTGATATTTTTGGTGTTTGCCTTCACTAAACATAGTTTTTGATTCAGTATTAGCCTGATCAAAGCCTTGTTTAATTTTTTGCTTTATATTTTGGTCATTTATAATAATAAAATCCCACGGTTGCATAAATCCAACACTCGGTGCGTGGTGTGCGGCAGTTAATATGCGCAGTAAAGTATCTTCGGGAATGTTTTTATTGATAAAATCGCTTCTAACATCACGACGCGAAAAAATAGTTTTATAAACTGCATTTCTTTCTTCTTCAGAAATTTTCATGTGGAGTATATTTTTTAGATTAATTTTCAATTTATATTGTGGCATAAAAAAGGTCTAGATTAATGATTAATCTAGACCTAATAAGGTAGTTAAAAAGAATGATTAACTTTTATTCAAAGATCTACGTGTAAACCCAAAAGTCAATAAAGCAAGAAAACTAATAAAACCTAAACCTGCTCCTGATCTTTCTACTTTTTCTTCAATGTCTGAACAGTCTTCTATTTCACCCGTAATAGGTTTTAAAGTAACTGCACGAACAACATCTTCAAATAACTGCACACCTGTATCTTTATCAAACATTAACTCACCTTTAGCATCTCGGCGCGGTGCTTTCACTAACGCTGAAGCTGATATTTCATTATTATCATTAATATCACGTGCTTCAATTATTGTATATTCAGTCGAACAGGTTAGAAACTCATTAAGATCTGTAAATGTTTTACTGGCAATATCGTACATAAAGGCATGTTTACGACGAGGTGCATTATCACTGTCATTATGCGTTTCTACTTCCCCTTCACCAACAATGATGCCATTTTCATTAATTGCACGTGCTGTACTTGATGAACCATTAAAGAAATCATCTGGTCTTATCATCTGCATAACACCATCAAAATCATTAGTGTCTACATGAAAGAATTTAGTCCGTAAATTACCATTAACATACGTTTTAACATGTCCAATGGCGATACCTGCGTTATTTATGTCGTAGGCACGAGAGTCAAAGAATTCACTATGGTCTTCAGTAAAATCTTTGACTTCACCATTTTTATAAACTACTGCATATAATTGACGAGATTCATTGGTATTCGGCTCTGTTTCATTTTCATCCCACCAGCCATGCGCAAAACCTACAGCAACACCATCATTATTGATGGCTTGAGCATAATTTAAAAATTGACGTGGGTCATCTTCATGAGGAGTAACTAAATGACCTAGAGTTTCTGTTGTTGTAACACCGTCGAAACTGATCGTCCATTTAATCGCTTCCGTATTGTACATATCTTCGACTAAAGCTTGAGTACAGACTTCATATGGTATATTGCTTAAAATCTCTTCATCCGCACAACCACCTGTCGTATCTGCTATTTTATCAAGGTAATTTTGTTTAATACTAGTGGTTGCATAACCTACTGCAAACAAAGATTCACTTATATCCAAAATTGCAGATTCACCACCGAAGCGTAAAACCTCAGAGACATCATCGCCTTCTGTTGGTGGCTTTAACTCAATAATAGTTTCCCCTGCATCAGGAGAAAAAAAGGCACGTGTGGTAAAATCGCGCACCCAGTGAACTACATCGTTACCATCACTTTCAGTAAAAGGTAATGCGGTGTAAGGTGCTGAACCGTTACCATAAATCCAGCCATCGTTAGTAATGCCATTTACATAATCGATTGTTGAGCGAGTTAACGTTGTTGTTTCAGGGAAACTTTGGTCGAATACAACGAAATCTTCAGTATCACCAGCATTACCCGTTAAGTTGCGCATGGCTACAATTGCACCGACTTTTTGATATAAGCTACTACTAATTCTAGAGTCCAAAAACCGAACAACCCAAGCTAAATCGTTCGCTGTAGGGTTTCCAGCTCTCAAACCATTTTCGTCTTCTATATTTTCTAGAGAGATCACATTCTCATGCGTTAATTCTGCTAACTGTATAATCCCATCGAAATCATCATCATCAAGATATTGATACTGAACAGGGAAGTTATAAATATCGGTACCAGAAATAGCCATTTGACTTTGATTGTTTTCTTGCTGAGCATAACTATATTTAACTATATCTATGCCTCCTTTATCGATAACTTCATATTTAGCTGCATGTGCCATTGATAAACTTAAAGCACTACTAATTCCTAACGCTAATACCGATTTTACAAATATGTTCATATACTACTTAACTCTCATTTCTTGTTATAATTCATCTAGTTCTTGCCATCTTGCGAAAGCGACTTCCAATTTTGACTCGCTTTCTTCAAGCTGGTTCAATATTTTTTTTGTCTTCTCACTGTCTTGGGCAAAAAAGTTAGCATCATTTACTTTTTCTTGTAGTGAATTGATTAATTATTCAAGTTCATCAACTTCTTCAGGTAATGCTTCTAATTCACGATTTTCTTTAAACGACAATCTTTTCTTCGAAGACACGTTAACTTCAAGCTTACCTTCATTCAAAGAAGTTGTTTCTGTTTTTACGCCATCGGCCAATTGTTTACGTTGTTCAGTTTTATAAGCTAAATAACTATCAACATCATCATAACCGCCAACAATATTTGTTATTTGACCACTTCCATCAAAGTAAAGACAAGTGTTTACACAATTATTAACAAAATCACGATCGTGACTCACTAAAATAACCGTTCCAGCATAATTTGCAACGACTTCTTCTAATAATTCTAATGTTTCGATGTCCAAATCGTTGGTTGGCTCATCAAGAATAAGTAAGTTGCTTGGTCTTAAAAATAAACGTGCGAGCAACAATCGGTTTTTTTCGCCACCAGATAAAGCTCTTACAGGTGTTCGTGCGCGCTTTGGACTGAATAAGAAATCTTGTAAGTAACCAAGTACATGACGAGTAACACCATTAACTGTTACTTCTTGTTTACCTTCAGCAACCGTATCTTGAACGGTCAGATTCAAATCTAAAGCATCACGATGCTGATCAAAATAAGCAATATCTAAGTTAACACCTGCACGCATTTTACCCGATGTGGGTTGCTGCTGATCCATGATCAATTTGATTAATGTCGACTTACCCGTACCGTTTGCCCCGATAAGTGCTAAACGATCACCACGAGTAATAAGGAGTTCTAAACCTTTGAAGATTGTTTTATCACCAAATGCCATATGCAGGTTTTCACACTCAAAAACCAACTTACCAGAACGGTCGCCTGTTGATATATTAATATCGCCCTGCTTCTTAACTTCTCGCCTTTGTTGACGTTCAACAC
>JASDWX010000118.1:0-10734 GCA_041890515.1 Alteromonadaceae bacterium | reverse complement strand
CAGTAAGGGCTGTAAGGGTTGCTTGTACATCTTCAGGAGGGATATTGAAAGGCTCTATAAAGTACTTCAACCATTTTAAGGTGAAATATTCACGGCCTGTACTTTTAGGGGCCGATAGTGAAAAATAATTATCACTGAGCAGCTGTATTAGCAATGTTTGGTTAATAGTTCCTGATCCACCCCAGTCGCCATTATTGTCGAACCTATTTCCAGAATTTTCAAAACACCATGCATCTATGAGAGCATTTCCTGGGCCAGTATCATATCCTAATACACTTTTTGTTGAATCCATTTTGGGGAGAAAAGTGATGTTAGCTATGCCACCGATATTGACTAAAAAAGTATCGCTGTCAGCTGGAGGTAATAAATATTGGTGAAACGCGGGAACGAGTGGGGCACCCTGTCCACCTAAGGCGATATCTTTGGTTCTAAAGTCACCAATAACACGAATACCTGTTAATACAGCTAAGGTTTGATTACAGCCTATTTGTAAAGTGAAGGGAGCTTGGATATACGCATTCGCTGTAGGTCGATGTCGAATGGTTTGCCCATGATTACCAATAGCAATGACATCTTCAGGTAGTAAACTTTCTTGTCGTAGTAAATCCTTTATCGCGATACTAAATTGATGGGCGAGGGTTTTATCAAGTGAGAACGCTTTATCAATTTCGCTATTGTTGGGCTGATAAAGATCTGTGATTTTTTGTCTTGTAGCGTTATCGTAAGTTTGATAATAGCTTGCAATCAATTCAGCATTACCTGAAGTAAAGTCGACAAGTGCTAGGTCGATACCATCAGCACTGGTACCAGACATTAATCCAATATAAAACTTAGCTTTTGTCATATGTACTCACCATTCTATTTATATCGGACTTGAAATAAAATTATGGTCTTTGCATGGCTAATAATGCTTGTCGAGAGCCAGATAGTTCCATTAAACGTTGGCTTGATAATGCGGCAAACTCGGTCTTATATTTCTTATTGATAGGTTTAGCATCCGGTAATTTTACTGTTCTGGGGTTGCGATGTACGCCATTTAACAAAAATTCATAATGCAGGTGTGATGCTTCCGACATGCCCGTAGAGCCAACATACCCAATAATTTGCCCTTGCTTGACGCGTTGCCCTTTTTTGACAGCACGTTTGGAAAAGTGAAGATATTTTGTCACGATGTTATTACCATGCTGTATAAAAACATAGTTACCATTATATTTATTAAAGGTTGAATGCGTCACTTTGCCGTTACCTGCCGCTACAACAGGCGTGCCTTTATTGGCTCTATAATCGGTACCTTTGTGAGCTTTCCAGCGCTTTTGGATAGGATGAAAACGCTTAGGTTTAAAGTTAGAGCTTATATAACGAAAGTTTACTGGCGCACGAAGAAAGGCTTTTCGCATGCTTCTGCCATCAGGGGAATAGTAATCACCATCAGAAAAACGTATCGCTTGAAATGGATCGTCTTTATTAATAAATTCAGCGGCAAGTATTTTACCTGTACCAATATAATCACCGTCTACATATTGATTTTCGTAGACTACATGAAAACTATCACCTTCACGAATATCTAAAGCAAAATCTATATCCCAACCAAAAATACTTGCAAGGTTAATAATTTGGGCGTCATTCAACCCTGATTCTATGCCTGCATTCCAAAAGTTACTCTTTATAACTCCATGTGCAATGGTTTCGCGAACTTCTACCGTTTTTGTCTCTTTGTTTGATTGATAACTGCCATCTTCGAGGAGAGTTACATATAACGTTTCTGTTTTAGATATAGGGTAGGTAAGGGCTGCAAGTTTACCATCAGTGTTTTTACCTATTTTAAAGACATCACCAACATTGATTTTTTTTAATAATTTACTGTGTTTACCTTTAGCTGAACTAACGTCGTATGTTGTTCTAACGCTATAACCTAAGCGTTTAAATACTTTTCCTAATGAATCGCCGCTGCGTACTTTTGCTTTCTGCCAAGTAAGAGACTCGCCAGTATTACTGAGATCCGCTGTGATACTTTCTTTTTGCTTTACTTGTAGGATGTCGGTATTTTTTGTTGAGCGTAGGCCCTTATTATTAAGAGAGCTAAGTGCTAAACCTTGCTCTTCAGGTAAGGCTAATTCGTAACGCTTACCTATTTCTAGTGATGAATCGGATGCTTGACGGCTAGCTGTTGCCTTTTCTGAGGGGATAAGCAGCAATACCAAGATAATTATGCTGAAGGAGCTAATTATCACTCGGTGCTTTTTGGGTAACTGTAAATAGAATTTCTGTATGTTTTTCAAAACATTACAACCTGATTTAATGATTTTTAATACGACGACTATCGTTTACTATATCAAAAATCTGCTCTGAGTAAAATTTAATTACTATAAAAGTGAGTAATCACACGGACTCAGTAGACTTTTTGCTTTAAAAAATATTGTTCAAATAATTAATAAATAGAACAATTGCCCTAAATATTCAGTTAAGGCTTTTAACCCAAGGCATTATTGCAGTAGAATCGAGCAATTAATTATGACTATATTTTTTTGGAGCTAAGTAGATGACTGATGTCAGCCAAGCGTTTGCTGAAATTAAGCGTGGTGCAGAAGAAATTTTGCTAGAGAGTGAATTACTCGAAAAATTAAAAACGGGTAAACCGCTAAAAATTAAAGCAGGTTTTGACCCAACCGCACCAGACTTACATCTAGGTCATACGGTATTAATTAATAAGTTGCGTCAGTTTCAAGTGCTTGGCCATGAAGTTATTTTCTTAATTGGCGATTTTACAGGCATGATTGGGGATCCAACGGGTAAAAATGTTACCCGTAAAGCGTTAACGAAAGAAGATGTTCTCGCTAATGCAGAAACATACAAAGAACAAGTGTTTAAAATTTTAGATCCGGCAAAAACAACCGTAGCATTTAACTCTACGTGGATGGATAAACTTGGCGCAGCAGGTATGTTAAAGCTGGCTTCACGTCAAACTGTTGCTCGTATGATGGAACGTGACGACTTCAAAAAACGTTACACTAGCGGCCAATCTATTGCGATACATGAGTTCATGTATCCTTTAGTGCAGGGGTGGGATTCAGTCGCGTTAGAAGCTGATGTTGAGTTAGGTGGAACAGATCAAAAGTTCAATTTACTCATGGGTCGTGAATTACAAAAATCTGAAGGCCAGCGACCACAAACTGTTTTGATGATGCCGCTTTTAGAAGGTTTAGACGGTGTGCAAAAAATGTCTAAATCATTAAATAACTACATCGGCATTACGGATAGTCCAACAGAGATGTTTGGTAAAATCATGTCTATTTCTGATGTGTTGATGTGGCGTTATTTTGAGCTTTTAAGCTTTAAACCCATGGAAGAAGTCGCTGCATATAAAACAAAAATTGCAGAGGGTATGAACCCTCGTGATGTAAAAATTGATTTAGCTAAAGAGTTAATTGCTCGTTTTCATGACGATGCAGCGGCAAAAGCAGCACACCAAGAATTCATTAATCGCTTTCAAAAAGGTGCTATGCCTGATGAAATTGAAGAAAAAGTGGTTAATACACCAGATGACAGTGATGAAATTGCCATTGCTAATTTATTAAAAGAAGCAGGCTTAGCTGCTAGCACTTCTGAAGCCATACGAATGATAAAGCAAGGCGCAGCTAAAGTTGAAGGTGAAAAAATTACCGACAATAAACTTCGTGTTGCTGTTGGTACTACAGCCGTATACCAAGTGGGTAAACGTAAATTTGCTAAAGTAACCGTTAAATAGACATAAGTATTTTTGTGTCAATCGAAAACCAGTATACTTACTGGTTTTTTTATGCGCAGAATAAATATTTGTATATTGAGTGAGTTAAAGCGATTAGGTAACTTTTCAAAAGAAACGTTCTATAAGTTTTAAAATGTGAATTAACTGGCGTTTAATGCTTAAAAAATCTTCGTCAATATTTTTTACACTGATCACCAATAAGCTAAAACTGAGAATTTCCTTTTTGATTAAGTCACTGTAAAATATCGACTATTAACTAGTGGAATATTTTTTGCATGTTCTTATGTTATCGAGTTAAATGATTAACCGATTACATTCACTCATTCCAGTTGTAGAGTTGTCACTTTGTTGAACCGAATATTAAATACAGTATTGAGCGGCACTATGGGGAAAAAAATCAATAGAAATAATCTAATTGAACGACGCCATTACTGTGTTGGGAACGAGTTAGAGCAAAATGATGATTGGAAAAAACTGACTCTAGCTCAGCGTTTTTCAGCACAGAGTTTAACTAAATATGGTTATGAACTCCGCTTTATTCGTTTTACATCGAAAGGAAGTACAGCGGTTCTCGTGTTAAAAAACGGTACTCCTGCAACAATAAGTAAAGATGGCGATATTAATACTACTTCGGATATCAAAATAAGATAATGGCGTATATCACTTTCACCACTTATTGACTTGTAATCAAATTGATTTATCTAGCTTTGATGTAAAAAGTTGTAATTTTTTTTCAGCAGGGTAGGCTAAAGTTTAACACCTCAAATATTAATGTATTTTACTTTTGATTAAAAACACTACATTCGTACTTATTCGTATTCAATTATTTATAACATTCCTTTGTTTTTCGGGCGTACTGCTCTCAGGATGCTCATCATCTAAAGTCGCGATTGCAAAATACCAAATTAATTTTAGTTTTTCGGAAGTGAATAATTATGCTTTGTATGGCAGGAACTCAGACTTTAGTGATTTTCAAAATATTAGTGATGCCACTCGAAACAGCATTGAATTAGCTATCGAACAAGTATTAGATAAGAATGGTTTTAATTATATAATTGAAAATAAAGCAGATATTATCGTTACCTATCATATTGTTAGTGATAACACTAAAGAGCTTGCACGGTATAATCAAGGCGTCGCATACTGTTCTAGGTGTTTGCGTGGCGGTGAGGCGTACAAAGACAAAAAACCATGGAAAATAATACCTGGCAGTTTAATTCTTGATGTTATAGATCCTGACAGTGATCGTTCAGTTTGGCGGAGTGTTTATTATTTACAACTTAATGCTGAAAAAGATAATAGTAAAGAAACACAATTGAAAATATATCAGGCTATTGAGGCGATGATGAATCAGTATCCTCATTCTCGTGGCACGAGCAGGGCTAACAATGCTTAAGTGGTTAACGATAACATCGGTAGCGTTAGTGGTGTTTATTACTCTTTTATTAGGGTTAGGCTATTTATTAAAAGAGCATGAAATAGCGACCATACATTTAAAGGATCAGTTAGATCAAGAAAGAGCTGATCAAACAGCAAAAAAAAACAAACAAACACTTAACCGCATTATAGAAAAATCTCTTGTTGAAGTCGTTGAAAAAACAACAAAATATTCAAGAAAAACGTTACGTTCAGTCAAACAACAAATACTGGTTAAAAATTTAATATGTTCGTCGACCAAACAATGCGTATTAATTGATATAAAATTTTCAGATCTTAAATGTACCTTCGCTATAAATACGATTGGCGCTTCTCTATTAGCAAAGTCAGGTGATGCCTCTAGTTCTGTGGGGAAATGTCCTAGCTACCCTAAAAAGAGTGAATTAAGTTGTCAGAATAATTTATGTACCTATGGAAATATTAATAATTAATTATGCTGTGGAGTTGAAGAAAATAGCGGTTTATAATAGCGATACTTTATAAAGAGATAATAACAATGATGACATTCCCCAACGATGAAACAGGCCAAGTTTTGGCTGAAATGCAAGATGCAGGTATTGATTTATCTATTATCCATCCTGTTGTATTTTTTCAATTATTTGAAAACAAAGAGCAAGCACAGGCAATGTCTGATTATTTAGCTGAAAATGCGCCTGAAATTAAACTTGCGATTCATCCAGACGAAACACCCAATGTTTGGGATCTAGATTGTACGGTGAAAATGTTACCTTGCTACGATGCTATCATTGCCCAAGAAGCACAGTTCGAACAAATAGCTGCAAAGTATCAAGGTTATAATGATGGCTGGGGTATTGAAGCTTAATCCCTTTTTATGATGTGAGTAAATACACTGACATATTTGGTTACTTGCAAAACTTCATAATATTCTTACATAAACCAACAACTTCTCAACACTTGTAAAACAGAGTGTTGGGAAATTTTCAGTGATAATCATTCCATCTTAATCCAGAGCGGGTTAACAACTAAGGAATATTATTATGAAAATATCAAACTCTCTTACCGCGATACTATTAACACTTTCAGTAAGTACATTCTCAATCAATGCTTTTGCTGATAAAGATTTAGAGTCCCCACACACCGTTGGTTTACAAAGTGGAGGTGGTGGTATCGAGTATAAAGGTAAAGGTACTGATGGTGAAGGTGTTGGTGCTAGTTACCTTTATTATAATTATCAGTTTGCATCGAACTACTCTGTAGAAGTCGGTTTATCAGGTGCTGTAGATGTTGACGATTGGGAATGTACTGATAAAGGTAAAAACAGCTGGGATTGTATTTCAGATTACGATAATAAATTTGAATTACAGGCTGATAACTTTGAGTATAGCGCGGTTATTTTAGCATTGAAAACGGATTTGTCTTTATCAAAGCGAAATCGTTTATATGCAAAAGTTGGCGCGGCATTTTATGATTATAGAATTGACCTCGACCATACAAGTGTTGCAGACAAAAATGGAACGGGTGTGTTTGTCGAAGCTGGTTGGGAATATCGCTGGGATAATGGTTTTGGGCTTAATACAAGTTTGCAATATCAAGATGCTGGTGATTTAGATATTGATACGTTCAATATTGGTATTAGTTACACATTCTAATCCCTGCTCTAAACTATTAAACAGGCACAGTCGTTTTCATAAATTCCTGTGCCACTACTTATTTTATTCCTTTTCAACAATCTGAAATGCCGGAAGTGATACTCGCCAATATATAGCGGCTAACCTAAGTGATAACGCACCTAATATTGCTGCAATGATGGCAATATCTTCTGGCCAACCTAAGTGATGAAATAATGCATATAAACTTCCACCTAATATTGCTGCTGTAGCGTAAATTTCTTGTTGTAAAATCATCGGAATAACATTACAGATCACATCTCGTATCATCCCTCCAGCGACACCAGTAATAGTACCCATAACAACAGCAACCGATATAGGAACACCTAAGCTCAGTGCTTTTTCTGTGCCTAACACCGCGAATAACGCTAAACCAAAAGCATCGGCAATCAGCAGAAAACGTTTTGGAATACGTTTAGGTCGTCTAATAATAATAATAGTTAAAACAGCGGTAGCTAAAATAACATAAAGATAAAGAGGGTTTTCAACCCAAAATACAGGGGTATCTAAAATAATATCGCGTATGGTTCCACCCCCAATGGCAGTAACCGAAGCTAAAACAACCACACCAAAAGGGTCAAGCTTATAACGTCCAGCCATTAAAGCGCCAGATAAAGCAAAAACAACAATGCCAAATAAATCTAACCAGTAGAGTAGTTCATTCATTTTATATATTAGCCATTGATGTTAAAGGAATAAGTAAATAGTGCGAGCAAAGCTAAAAATAAAAAACAGAAGTAAAATACGTAGTTTATACGTTTATTTGCATGAATAATATCAGTAGCTTGAGGTTGCCTGCCATGATCGTTATAACGCGTTTTGCGTAACTTAACTCCTTGGTACATTGCTACGCCACCGAGTTTGATTTCTAAAGACAGTGCAAATAAATTTAATGTATAACTATTATTTAACTGTAAAAAGTAGGGGCGACTTAATCTAAAAAATAAAATGAAATTATTACCAATGCAACTAAAAAGCAATATTAATGAAAAAATACGATTTGGTAACCATTGAATAATATTCACGACAAAAGCAATACTGTTGCCAAAGGGCTGAAAACTATTCTGTTTGCTATTCCAGCTGTAATGCATCTCAATTAATAGTCGGCTAAGAAGGGCCGCAAGCGGACCAAAAAGTAAAAAGACAAAACTAATGCTGAATAGGTTCTGCACTGCTCGCAGTAATAACATTTCAATACAACTCTTAGCCAATCCTAATGAGGAAAGTTGTTCTATATCGCGTAATAACCAAGGGCTTAATAACTGTTTAGCTTCAAAATTTTTATTGGCAACAATCAGTTTGGCAATTTCTTTACTGGTTTTTCCTAAATGTAAGTTCCCGAGAGCTAAATAGAGTAAAAAACCTTGCCAAAGCCAAGCGGCTTCGACAAAAGCTTCAAATAACCAAAGTATAATAACTAAAGGGGTTAGAGTAACTAAAGCCCCAATAAAGCCAGAGATATTGCGTTGACGGGCGCTGTTTTTACTTTTGTTTACTTTTTTTGCAAGTTGGTCACAATAAAAACGAAAAAACTGTAAGGGTTCATGGCTCGCTAAATAGGACGTAAAAAACTTAATCAAAATCACACCATAAAGCATGACGACAGAATAGGTAAAAGGGCTGATTTCAATTAAGTTTGTTATGTTATTAGCGGTCATAATTAGTTTTTAGCTTAAGATTAATATCGTTATTAATTTAACTTTTTACCTTGTAATGCGGTCAGCATATTCTCAACTAATTGAGATGAGTTTACAGAGGCTGTTTCTAAATAAGCTTCAAATGATGTGGGGGACTCTTTACCTGCAATATCGGACATTGAGCGAATCACAACAAAAGGTATGTTAAATTGATGACAAGTATGGGCAATCGCCGCGCCTTCCATTTCAACGGCAGCCATGGTCGGAAAGTTTGCACGTGCTTTTGCAATATCGTCATCAGCGGTCATAAAAGTATCGCCAGTCGTAATTAAACCAAGTAATGTTTGAATGTTTTCTAACTCAGCGACACCAGATTGTGCCGCACTAACAAGGGTTGGATGAGGCATGTATGCAGCAGGGTTACCGGGTAATTGCCCCATTTCATAACCAAAAGCGGTTACATCAACATCGTGATAACGCACCTCAGAGCTAATAACAATATCGCCAACTTTTAGGGATTGTTCAAAACCACCGGCAGATCCTGTATTAACGACATAATCAGGTTTGAATTTGTCAATTAAAATTGCGGTTGCTAGTGCCGCAGCAACTTTACCAATACCCGATTGCACAATAACAACGTCACTGTCATTAAGTTGGCCTTGATAGAAGGTATAGCCTGCATACTCTGTTGTTGTCGCATTTGTTAATTTTGCTTTTAAAATAGCAACTTCTGGCTCCATTGCGCCAATTATTCCAGCTTTCATAAAATTATCTTTTTAGTAAATAAATGAGTATTCTAAAATTATACCTCAAAGTAATATTAAATCAGCTTTAAAATTTTAACTGGGTTGTCTATAAAAAGATGAATAGAGGCAATATCATAAAATTGAAGTTCGTTGATGGTGAAGTAAGGTTATCATATTTCTATTGAGAAGATGGTTACAATGTGTACATTAAGGTATGTCGATCTAATAGATGAAAGTAACGCATTGGCTCAATGAATGGCCAATGCTAATTATTTACTAGTGAGGTAATGCCGCAACGTGTGGTGCTGGAATACGTTGTGACATAGCATTACTCGATGATGAACCTAATTGCGCTCGGGCGGCAACAGGCGATAATGCGCCAACTTCTTCTTTATTTCTAGTTGGACGAGGTTTCAACATTGGTGCAGGAATAATTCTTCCTTTAACTTTGGGCGCGGGTGGCCTATTGCCTAATAATCGACTGTAAATACAAGCGCGAATTTCGTCAACGGTATAATTAGTTTTTACTTTAATGCGAATATGAGGAATTGAAGATGCCTCTAATGCGCCACTAACAAACCAATCCTTTTTTATTTTATAACCTTTACCTTGAGTATCAACTAAATCTATAACACCACATAATTTCATGCTTTCTCGATCACAAATAGCAAAATCTAAGTATTTGCTGTCGGCATTTGTTATCGCTGTTTGGCCTGCTCTACTTGAAACGCCATGACGAATAGTGACAATGTCAGCCAGTTTTACGCGATTAATAATACGATATTTCCCGCCAAGGGCCTGTTCTAAAAGGTTCTGAAAGTTTTTTTCTGCTGGCGTAAAAAGACTTTCTTTTTTATCAAATGGAAATGGAAAACTATTGTCGTTTAAACGGCTAGCTAACATAGCAACAATAACAATTAGGCTGATCATGGCAAATAGTATTAATTCCATACACTTCTCCGGGCATTCAAATTCTTGACGGTATTCTTGATAACAGTTGAGTAAGCAGAATTTGTGCCACAGATCTTAATATGAAGATATTGTTTTATAATGAGTGCAGAAGGGGATAAAAAAAGGCCATCGATAATCATTATCAATGGCCTTTCCTCGGTGTTGAGCTAATAATTATTTAGGATATTTTGCTTCTAGAGCTGCATAAAGTTGTTGCTGAAAATCACTCGCGCCTGCATCTAATGTATTAACTAATTTGGCTAATACTTCGTTGTCTTCTTCACCATTCCAAATCTTGATGTATGTACCTTCTTTATAACCATGATCTTGGCGGAAGAAGTTTAGTGTATTCTTACCAACGTATTGACGAAATAATTCATCAAGATCCATGTTCATCAGGCGCATACAATCAGCTAAGGCAAGAGCATCAAAACTTTTATCAGTTACTGCAGCGGAAGCTAAGTTTTCTAATGCAATTTTAAAATCTTTTTCATCAGAACTTTGCGTTAATTCTAGGGCTAAGGTATCCGTAATACTTTCAACCGTTGCGCCCGTCATTAAGCGAAGGCTTAAGCCAAAATGAAAAATAT